>CBIHMN010000180.1:0-5012 GCA_966211005.1 uncultured Arenimonas sp. | reverse complement strand
ACGCCGACAACATCAACACCGCGGTGGACCGCGTCGCCAAGATCATCTTCGCGCTGAAGTCCTTCTCGCGCTTCGGCGGCGCGCAGGTGTGGACCGAAGCCGACCTGCGCGAAGGCGTCGAGACGGTGCTCACCATCTACCAGAACCAGATCAAGTCCGGCGTCGACCTCGTCCGCGCGTACGAGGAGGTGCCGCCGGTGCGCTGCCTGCCGGACGAGCTCAACCAGGTGTGGACCAACCTGGTGCACAACGCGCTGCAGGCGATGGACCACCGCGGCACGCTCACGGTGGGCCTGCGCCGCGACGGCGACGACGTGCGGGTATCGGTCGGCGACACCGGCTGCGGCATTCCCGACGCCATCCGCGCGCGCATCTTCGATCCGTTCTTCACCACGAAGGCGGCCGGCGAGGGCACCGGACTGGGGCTCGACATCGTCCGCAAGATCGTCGAGAAACACGGGGGCCGCATCGACGTCGACAGCGAGATCGGGCGCGGCAGCATGTTCACGGTGATCTTGCCGATCGCGGGAGCCAGGCAATGAACGAGTCAGTGAAGGAAAAGGGTGTTCTGCTGTGCGTGGACGACGAGCCGATCGTGCTCACCGCGCTGCGCGACCAGCTGCGCCGCGCGTACGGCAGCGAATACGTGATCGACGTCGCCGAGAGCGCCGAGGAGGCGCTGGAGCTGCTCGACGAGCTCGCCGGCGAGGGCCACCGGCTGCTGGTGATCGTCAGCGACTGGCTGATGCCGGGGATGAAGGGCGACGAATTCCTGATCCACGCGCACCAGCGCTTCCCGACCGTCGTGAAGATCATGCTGTCGGGGCAGGCCGAGCAGGCGGCGGTCGACCGCGCCCGGCGCGAAGCGGGCCTGCACGAATTCCTCGCCAAGCCGTGGAATGCGCAGGAGCTGGTCGAGGCGATCAACCAGGGCCTGCGCGGCGTGGCGGGCGCGTCCACCTGAATTTCACGCGCCGACGACACCGAACGGGTATTTGTCGCGGTACAGGGGCTCCACTTCGAGGTCGACATGGCATTTCGACAGGGCGTGGCGTGGCTCGCCGCCGCCGCGCTGGCGGCTCCCGCGGTGCACGCCGACGCCGGCTTGAGCGATGACGCTCTCGACCGGCTGCTGGCGCTGAGCCTCGAGGAGCTCGACGAGGTGAAGGTGACCACCGCGTCCCCACGCGCCGAGCGGCTGTCGGACGCGCCGGCGTCGGTGTTCGTGATCCACCGCGACGACATCCGCCGGCTGGGCATCCATTCGCTGCCCGAGGCGCTGCGGCTGGCGCCGAACCTGCAGGTCGCGCGGATCAACGCGTCGAGCCATGCGGTCACCGCGCGCGGCCTGAAGACCGACCTGGGCAACAAGCTGCTGGTGATGATCGACGGCCGGCCGATCTACACGCCGCTGTTCGCCGGCGTGCTGTGGGACATGCAGCGCGTGCCGATGGGCGAGATCGACCGGATCGAGGTCGTCAGCGGTCCCGGGGCCGCCGCGTGGGGCGCGAATGCGGTGAACGGGGTCATCAACATCGTCACGCGGCCGGCGACCGAGGCCGTCGGCGGCTACGCCAGCGGCTGGCTCGAAGAAGGCGAGCGGGGCCTGTCGGTGGGGCAGGCGTTCGCGCTGCGCGACGGCGCGGTGCGCGCCTACGCGCGGCACGTCGACATCGACGACGGCCGCAGCACCGCCGGCACGACGCTTCCCGACGGCTGGGAGCAGCAGCAGGCCGGCTTCCGCGCCGACTGGGAGCCCGAGACCGGCGAATTCACGCTGCAGGGCGACGTGATGCGCGGCGAGTCCTCGCCGCGCGCGTTCGGGCCGATCGAAGTGTCCGGCTACAACCTGCTCGCGAGCTGGACGCGGCGCACCGGGGCCGATTCGCACTGGGATGTCCGGGGCTACGTCGACGTCGTCGAGCGCTTCGACCCGCAGGTGATCGACGACCGCATGACGATCGCGGCGATCGAGACGACGCACGAATCGGTCCACGGCGCGCACCGGCTGACGTGGGGCGCCGGTTACCGGCACGGCCGCGACGAGAGCCGCCCCGGCGCGCTGGCACGGCTGGTGCCGGCCGACGCGACGCTGGAATGGGCGCATGTCTTCGTTTCCGATCAGGTCGCGCTCGGCCCGCGCGTCACGCTCGATCTCGACCTGCGGCTCGACAGCAATCCCTACACCGGCATCGAAGTGCTGCCTTCGGCACGGCTGGCGTGGCGCCCGGCGTCCGGCGGCCTGCTGTGGGGCGCGGCGTCGCGCACCGTGCGTTCGCCGTCGCGCTTCGACCGCGCGTTCCACTTCCCGGCGACCGACCCCCCGATCATCCGCGGCGGTCCCGATTTCGAGTCCGAGGTCGCCGAGGTGCTGGAAATCGGCTGGCGCGACCGGCCGACCGACTGGCTCGCGTGGTCCGTCACCGGCTTCCACCACCGCTTCAGCGGCCTGCGCGGCGGCGAGCCGGGGCCGGAGGGCGGCATCGTCATCGCCAACCGCGTCGAGGGCCGGCTGTACGGTGTCGAAGGCTGGGCGACGGTGCGGCTGCCGGAACGCTGGGAACTCGCGGCCGGCTTCATCGAGCTGCGCAAGGACCTGCGCGTGCAACCCGGATTCCCCGATCCGGGCGCCATTCGCGACCAGGGCGACGACCCGGAGCACCAGTGGCTGCTGCGCGCGACCACGCGGCTCGGCGAGCATCAGCAGCTGGCGGCGTTCGCGCGCCACGTCTCGGCGCTGCCCGACCCGCATGTGCCGGCGTACGTGCAGGTCGACGCACGCTGGAGCTGGACGCCGACGCCGCGCACCGAGCTGGGCATCGGGGTGCGCAACCTGTTCGACGACCGGCACACCGAGCAGCCGCCGTCCGGCGGTCTCGCGCCGAGCGAGTTCGGCCGCACGGCATTCGTCGACCTGAGGCTCGGGTGGTGAGGAACGCCGTGCATCGCTGGCTGCTGGTGCTGCTGCTGCTCGGCGGGGTCGCGCCCGTCGCCGCGCAGCGCACCGACCAGACGGCGGTGCACGCGGCCTACCTCGTCAATTTCCTGCGCTACGCGCACTGGCCCGAAGGCGACGCGCGGTCGCGCTGGGTGATCGCCGTGATCGGCACGCGCGAGGCGGCCGACGACATCGCCGCCGTCGTCCGCCGCGTGCCGGCGATCGCCGAGCGCCGCGTCGTGGTGCGCCATGTCGGCGTGGTCGAAGTCGCGCCGCATCGTGACGTGGCGCTGGCGGCGCTGGAGCGTTCGCTCGCCGGCGCGCACATGGTCTACGTCGCGGAGAGCCATGCCAGCTGGCATGCGACGGTGGTCGAGGCCACCGTCGGCGAGCCGGTGCTGACGGTCGGTGCCGGCCCCGGCTTCGTCGCCGCCGGCGGCATGTTCGAGCTGTTCCCGCAGGACGACCACGTCTACTTCGGCGCCAACGCCGCCGCGCTCGCGGTCTCGAAGGTGCGCGTCAGCGCCCGCGTCATCAACCTCGCGCGACCGCTGCCGCGCCGGGAGGGCTGAGTGCGCGCCCTGCACGGCCTGACGTCGGTACGCGCCAAACTGCTGGCGATCGTCGCGATCATCAGCGGCATCATCACGATCGGCATCGCCGTGGTCGTCGGGCTGCACACGTTCACCCAGGAGCGCGAGCGGCGCGCCGAACTCGTGCGGTCGCAGGCGCGCGTGGTGGCGATGAACAGCAGCGCGCCGATGGCGTTCGGCGACCGCGGCATGGCCGACGACGCGCTCGGCGCGCTGCGCGTCGTCGAAGGCATCGAGCAGGCGACGCTGCGCGGCCTGCACGGCGAGGTGATCGCTTCGATCGACGGCCCGGGCCGCCGCGACGGTGCGGGGCCGGCGGCAGGCGCCGACGTGCCGTGGCCGGAAGGCCTGCACGAGCTGCCCGGCGGCTACGCGCTGGTGCTGCCGGTGGCGGACGAAGCGGGCGACCACGGCTGGCTGCAGGTGGTCTGGCGCGACACCGGCGGCTGGACGCTCGCGACGCGCATCGCGCTGCAGTCCCTCGGCCTGTTCGCCGCGGCGATGGCGCTGGCGTGGCTGCTGGCGCGCCGGCTGCACCCGGTGCTGACCGCGCCGGTGCTCGAGCTCGAACGCGCCGCGCGGCGCGTGCGCGAGACCGGCGACTACGGCGTGCGCGCCACACGCACCAGCGATGACGAGCTCGGCCGGCTCACCGACGACTTCAACGCGATGCTCGTCGCGATCGGCGCGAGCCAGCAGGCGCTGCAGCAGGCGCAGCGCCGGGCCGAAGAGGCCAGCCGGCTGAAGGACGAATTCGTCGCGACCGTGTCGCACGAACTGCGCACGCCGCTGTCGCCGATCGTCGCGTGGCTGCAGTTGCTGCGGATGCCGACCGGCGCCGCGCAGCTGCCGCAGGCGCTGGACGTGATGGAGCGCAACGCGCGCGCACTGACGCTGATCATCAACGACCTGCTCGACATGAGCCGCATCGTGTCGGGCACGATGCGTCTCGACATGCGCGACGTCGACATCGACGCGACGATCCGCGCCGCCGTCGAGACGGTCGCGCCGGCGGCGGAGGGACGGCAGATCACGCTCGGGTTCGACCTCGTCTCGCCGTCGCCGCGCGTCCGCGGCGACGCGACCCGGCTGCAGCAGGTGATCTGGAACCTGCTGTCGAACGCGGTGAAGTTCACCGATCCGGGGGGTCGCATCGACGTGCGCACGCGCATCGCCGAGGGGCAGCTGCGGATCGAGGTGGTCGACAGCGGCATCGGCATCGCCCCGGCGTTCCTGCCGTTCGTGTTCGACCGCTTCCGGCAGGAGGACGGCTCGATCACCCGCACGCACAGCGGCCTCGGCCTCGGGCTGTCGATCGCGCGCAACCTGATGGAACTGCACGGCGGCAGCGCCACCGCGCACAGCGACGGGCTCGGCCACGGCTCCCGCTTCGTGCTGACACTGCCGCTGGCGACGCTGCCGGCGGCGCCCGCGGGCGAAGAGTTCGCGCCGCGCGCCGACACCGGCGCCGAACTCGCCGG
>CBIHMN010000179.1:0-5030 GCA_966211005.1 uncultured Arenimonas sp. | reverse complement strand
GCGTTCGCGCAGTTCGTCGCCGGCGGCTGGACGGGCCTGACCGCGCCCGAGGCGATGGGCGGCCAGGGGCTGCCCGAGAGTTTCGGCGCCGCGCTGAAGGAGATGCTCGACGCGGCGAACCTGAGCTGGAGCAATTACCCGCTGCTCTCGCACGGCGCGATCGAAGCGCTGAAACACCACGGCGAACAGTGGCAGAAGGACGTATTCCTGCAGGCGATCATCGACGGCCGCTGGACCGGCACGATGTGCCTGACCGAACCGCACTGCGGTTCCGACCTCGGCCTGCTCAAGACGAAAGCCGAACCGCAGGCCGACGGCAGCCACGCGGTCACCGGCACGAAGATCTTCATCACCGGCGGCGAGCACGACCTCACCGACAACATCGTGCACCTGGTGCTCGCGCGGTTGCCCGACGCGCCGCCCGGCACGAAGGGCATCTCGCTGTTCATCGTGCCGAAGATGAAGACCGGCCGGGACGGCGTCGTCGGCGAGCGCAACGCGGTGCGCTGCGGCTCGATCGAACACAAGATGGGCATCCACGGTTCGGTCACCTGCACGATGAATTTCGACGGGGCGCAGGGTTGGCTGATCGGCCAGCCGAACAAGGGGCTCGCGGCGATGTTCACCATGATGAACACCGCGCGGCTCGCCGTCGGGCTGCAGGGGCTCGCGCTGATGGACCGCGCGTACCAGGGCGCCCTGCGCTATTCGCGCGAGCGGCGGCAGGGCCGCGCGCTTTCGGGCGCGAAAGACCCCGACAAGCCGGCCGACCTGCTGATCGTGCATCCCGACATCCGCCGGATGCTGCTCACCTGCAAGGCGCTGTCGGAAGGCAGCCGGATGCTCGCGCTGCACGCGGCGACGCTGGTCGACGTGCTGGAGCGCTCGCAGGACGCGGACGAGCGGAAACAGGCCGACGTGCTGCTCGGTTTCGTGACGCCGATCGTCAAGGCGATGCTCACCGAGTGGGGCGTCGAGTGCACCTACCACGCGCTGCAGTGCTTCGGCGGCCACGGCTACATCCGCGAAACCGGAATGGAGCAGCTCGCGCGCGACGCGCGCATCACCACGATCTACGAAGGCACCACGCAGATCCAGGCGCTCGACCTGCTCGGTCGCAAGACGCTGCAGCTGCAGGGCGCCGGGCTGCAGCAGTTCCTGCAGACCATCGCCGGGTTCTGCACGCGGCACGCGACCGACGAAGCGCTGGCCGAGTTCGTGCTGCCGCTCGCGGAACATGCGAAGCAATGGGGCGACCTGACGATGGAGCTCGGGCGCAAGGCGATGGCCGACACGGAAGAGATCGGCGCGGCGTCGGTCGACTACCTGTTCTATTCCGGTTACGTCGCGCTCGCCTACTGGTGGGCCAAGGCAGTGGCCGCGGTGGACGCCGGCGACCACCCGGAATCGTTCCGTACCGCCAAGCGCGAGACGGCGCGGTTCTACTTCGCGCGCATCCTGCCGCGGACGCAGGCGCACGTCGCGGCGATGCGCAGCGGCGCGGCGAACCTGATGCGCCTCGACGCCGGGCTCTTCGACACCTGACCCGCCTCTGCCGGAAGTCCGCCTGACCGCCGGAACGGGCGGCCGCGCGCGGGTTCGCGGCATGCTGCCGCGCATGTCCCGCTCTCTGACCGGAACCGCGACCCCCGCCCTCGCCCTGTGGCTGCTCGCCGCCTGGACGGTGGGCTCGGCGCTGTGGTTCGTGTCGGCGTGGTTTCCGCTGGCGCCGCTCGTCGCGCTGCAACATGCCAGCGGCGGCTGGATCCCGGTGACGCTGCTCGCGTCCGGGGGCATCGGCCTGGTGCAGCTCGCGATCCTGTTCGGGCCGGGCCGGCGCGCGCCGGCGGAAGTCGGCTGGCACTGGCGCGACCTGCCGGCGGGGCTCGGGGCCGGGCTCGTGCTCTGGGGACTGATGCAGGCGCCGTCGCTCGGCGCATGGCTCGCCGGCACGGCGCCGCTGGCCGTGCATCCGGCGTGGGCCGCGGGAATCGGGATCGCGCTGGGACCGCTGCTCGCGCAGCTGGTCGGTACGGCGTTGATGGAGGAGACCGTGTTCCGCGGGTTCCTGTGGCGGGAGCTGGCGCGGCGCTTCGGCGGCGGGCGGCGCGGCGCGTGGGCCGGCGCGCTGGCGTCACAGGCGCTGTTCGCGCTGCTGCACGTGCCGATCCGGCTCTCGCAGGGCGCGTCGGGCGTGGAGCTGGCGACGATGGTGGCCGGGCTGTTCGTGGTCGGGCTGGTATTCGTCGCGGTGTACGCGACCACGGGCAATCTGTTCGTCGCGGTGGCGGTGCATGCCCTGGGCAACGCGCCGACGCTGGCATTCGAGTCGCCCGGCGCGCCGACGATGTGGCTGCTCGGCGGCACGCTCGCGCTGATCGGCCTCGCCGCCTGGACGCGCCGGCACCGGCCGGCCACGCCGACGCCGGACACGCCGCTCGTCGCATCGCGCGCACATCCCTGAATCCCGGCGCCGGCGTTCGCGGCGCGAACACCTGCGCCCTTCGATCCTGCGGCGATGGAAACCGCCGCCCCGCCTGCTCCGGAATCGCATCGCGATCGTTTCGTGCAGGCGCGCGAGCGGTTCGACCGGCAATGGCGGGGGGCACCGACGTGGCAGAAGGTGCTCGCGATCGTGTTGCTCGCGATCGTGGTGCTGATCGCCGTCTGGGACTGGAACTGGTTCAAGGGGCCGATCGAACGGCGCGTGGAAGCCGCGACGGGTCGCGAGTTCGCGATCGAAGGCGACCTGGACGTCGACCTGCACTGGACGCGCCCGGTCGTGATCGCGAACGACGTGATGCTCGGCAACGCGGCCTGGTCGGAAACCGACGATGAGATGTTCCGCGTCGACCAGGCGCGTATCACGTGGGCGTTCTGGCATGCGTTCCGCGGCGAGTGGCGACTGCCGCGCGTCGAGCTCGACCGTCCGAACCTGCTGTTCGAACGCGACGCCGAAGCGCGTGCGAACTGGCGTTTCGACGACGAACCGGGCGACGAGCCCGACTATCCGGAGATCGGGCAGCTGCTGGTCGACGGCGGCCGGTTCAGGCTGCTCGAGCCGATCCACAAGACCGACATCCTCGTGTTCGTGCAGAGCGGCGAACCCGAGGCCGACGACGCGCTGGCGCCGCTGTTGCTGACGGGCGACGGGCGCTACCGCGACGGCGAATTCGAGCTCGAGGGACGGGTCGATTCGCCGGTCGAGTTCATCGACCAGGACGAGGCATGGCGCGTGGACCTGCGCGCGCGCGCCGGCGCGACGAAGGCGCATGCGCACGGCGGGCTCGCTCTGCCGCTGGACCTGGCCGACTTTTCGATCGGCTTCGAACTGGCCGGCGCCGACATGTCGCATCTGTACGACCTGTTCGGACTGGCGATCCCGAAAACCCCGCCGTACAAGCTGGAAGGCACGCTCGCGCGCGACGGCGCGCTCTGGCACTACCGCGACTTCAACGGCGTCGTCGGCGACTCGGACCTCGCGGGCGACGCGAGCATCGACCCCAGCGGCGCCCGGATGAAACTGACGGCCGACCTGGTGTCGCAGCGGCTGGACTTCGACGACCTGTCGGGGTTCATCGGCGGCACGCCGCGCGCCGGCGAAGGCGCGAGCGCGGCGCCGGCCGTGCCGTCCGATCCCGACCGGGTGTTCCCGACCCACGAATACGACGTCGGCAAACTGCGGTCGATGGATGCGGACGTCGAGCTGCGCGCGGCACGCGTGAACTCGCCGAAGATTCCGCTGGAAGCGATGGTCGCGCATCTCGTGCTCGTCGACGGCGACCTGAGGCTGGACCCGCTCGACTTCCGCATGGCCAGCGGCGAAATCGCGAGCGTGGTGCATCTCGACGCGCGACAGACGCCGATCGCCGCGGAAGTGGACGTGACCGCGCGCGGGCTGGACCTCGGCCAGCTGACGCCCGACAGCGCGCCGCCGAGCGCCGGCCGCATCGGTGGCCGGGTCCGGCTGGCCGGCACGGGCAACTCGGTCGCGAAACTCGTGGCCACCGCGAACGGCGAAGCGCAGCTCGGCATGGGCCGCGGCAAGATCAGCAACCTGCTGCTGGAACTGGCCGGCATCGATATCTACGAGGCGCTGAAATTCATGATCGGCAAGGACCGGATCATTCCGATCCGCTGCGCCTACGCCGACATGGCGATCCAGCAGGGCGTCGCCCAGTCGCGGCAGATGGCTTTCGACACCACCGACACCGTGCTGTTCGTGGAGGGCCAGGTGCACCTCGGCGACGAACGCTACGACCTGCGGCTCAAGCCGCGGCCGAAGGACCCGAGCCCGATCAGCCTGCGCTCGCCGCTGCGGCTGACCGGCACGCTGAAGCACCCGAAAGTGCGGCCGGAAGCGGGGCCGCTGGTGGCGCGTGGCCTGATCGCCGCGGCGCTGTATTCGATCGCACCGCCCGCCGCGCTGCTGGCGCTGATCGAGACCGGCCCGGGCGAGGACACGGGCTGTGGCGGCGAGAATCCGAAGCTGCGGGCGTTGACGCCGGCCGTGGAAAACGCCGGGCCGCCGACCGCCGATTGAGGAAAAGTATGGACGTCCATACTCTTGTTTTGATGGTCGGGACGGCGGGATTCGAACCCACGACCCTCTGCCCCCCAGGCAGATGCGCTACCAGGCTGCGCTACGCCCCGACGAAGGCGAAATGATACCCCAACCGGGTCGCGGCTGAAGCCGCTCCTGCAGGCGAGCTCCGGTCAACGCCGCAGAAGCTGCAGCACTTCCTCCAGCTCCATCCGCACCTGCTTGACGATCTGCGCGGACATGCTGGTCTCGACGCGCCCCGCCTCGCCCTCGAGCCGCTGGCGGGCGCCGCTGATCGTGTAGCCCTGCTCGTACAGCAGGCCTCGGATCTGGCGGATCATCAGCACGTCGTGGCGCTGGTAGTAGCGCCGGTTGCCGCGGCGCTTCACCGGCTTGAGGCTGGTGAATTCCGTTTCCCAGTAGCGCAGCACGTGCGGCTTGACGTCGCACAGCTCGCTGACCTCACCGATGGTGAAGTAGCGCTTCG
>CBIHMN010000178.1:0-5038 GCA_966211005.1 uncultured Arenimonas sp. | reverse complement strand
CGCGGGCGTGGAGGCGACCCCGCCCGCGACCCTGCCGCGGCCCCGCCGTTGACGCTGCCGTTCGCGCCGCAGCTGCTGATGCTGCTCGATTTCGTCGGCACGTTCGCGTTCGCGCTCAGCGGCGCGCTGGTCGCCACGCGCCGCCGGCTGGACCTGTTCGGCGTGCTCGTGCTGTCGTTCGCGGCCGCGACCGCCGGCGGCATGGTCCGCGACGTGCTGCTGGGTGCGACGCCCCCGGTCGCGATCGTCGACTGGCGCTACCTCGCGGTGTCGTCGGCGGCCGGACTGCTCACGTTCTACCGCCACGCCGGCGTCGAACGCATGCGCAATCCCGTGCAGATCTTCGACGCGGTCGGCCTCGCGCTGTTCGCGGTGCTCGGCGCCGGCAAGGCCCTCGCCGCGGGCCTCGGTCCGGTCGGCGCGGTGATGCTCGGCGTGCTCACCGGCGTCGGCGGCGGCATCGTCCGCGACGTGCTGGTCGCGCAGGTGCCGCACGTGCTGCAGCGCGAGCTGTACGCGATCGCCGCACTGCTCGGTGCCACGGTCGTCGTCGTCGGCCACGCGCTCGGGCTGCCGCCGGCACCGGCCGCGATCGTCGGCGCGCTGCTGTGTTTCGTCGTCCGCTGGTTCGCGATCCGTCGCGGCTGGCATCTCCCTGTCGCGAAGCCGCGGCCGTGATCGCCACCGCCGGAAGCCACCGCGAGTTCTTCCGCTCCCCGGTGCACTGGGCGGCCGCGCTGGGCATCGGTCTGGCCGTGTGCTGCGCGTGGTCGATCGGTTTCACGCGCGGCGCCTTCGGGTTGTCGTCGCTGTGGATCGCCGGCGGCGTGCTGTGCGGCGTGATGCTGGGCACGCCGCGATCGCGCTGGCCGCTCGCGCTCCTGGTCGGGTTCGTCGCGTCGCTCGCGGTCAATTCGGCGCTTCGCGGGCTCGGTCCGCTGTCGCTGGCCATCAGCGCGGCGAACGTGCTCGAGGCCGGTCTGATCGCCCTCGCCGTCGCGGCCTTCGTCGACGATCCGAGCCGGTTGTCGCAGGTGCGCCGGAACGTGGCGATCGCGGCCGTCGCCACGCTGGCGGCCTGCAGCCTGTCGGCGCTGATCGTGGTGGCGGCGCGCGCCCGCTGGATGCCGCAGGGCGCGTCGCCGCTGGAGCTCTACCTGACGTGGCTCGCGTCGCACTCGATCGGCATGGCGATCTTCGCGACGCTGACGATCGCCGCACGCGTCGAAGGCCGGCAGCTGCTGGGCGCCGTCGACCAGCGGCTGGAGCTCGTCGGCACGCTGCTGTTCGTGGGCGTCGTGTGCTTCGTGGTGTTCTCGCAGGAGCACCTGCCCACCTACTGGATCTTCCCGCCGCTGTTCCTGTGCATCTTCCGACACCGGTTCAGCGGCTTCGTGCTCGGGGTCGCGGTGATCGCCGTCATCGCGACGACGGCGACCGCCGGCGGCAACGGCCCTTTCATCCCGTTGAGCGACGACGATTTCGAGCGCACGTGGCAGCTGCAGGCGTTCCTCGCGAGCCTGTGCGTGGTCGCGTTTCCGGTCGCGTCGGTGCTGACGCAGCGGCGCCTGCTGCTGCGGAAGATCGCCACCCGCGAGCGCCAGTACCGGATGCTGGCGGACAACACGACCGATCTCGTCGGCCGGATCGGCGCCGACGGGCTGCAGCGCTACATCTCGCCTTCGGTGAGCGAAGTGCTCGGCCGGCCGCCGTCCGATTCGCCGGGGCCGACCGGCCAGGGGTGGGTCCATCCCGACGACCTCGAGGCGGTGCAGCGCTGCATCCGCCAGGTGTTCGCGACCGGGCGCGACGGGCAGCTGCAGTACCGGATGCGCCACCGCGACGGGCACTACGTGTGGCTGGAGGCGAAGATGCGCCGCGTCCTGCCGGCGGACGAGGAGGCCGAGCCGGAACTGGTCTACGTCGCGCGCGACATCACCCGGCGCGTGGAGGCCGAACAGGCGCTGGAGCGGCTGGCGCGATCCGACAACCTCACCGGGCTCGGCAACCGGCTGCTGTTCATGGAGCGGCTCGAGCTCGCGTTCGCGCGCGCGCGCCGGTCGGGCCGGCCGCCGGCGGTGCTGTACATGGACATCGACCACTTCAAGCAGATCAACGACACGCACGGCCACGCCGCCGGCGACGCGGTGCTGCGCGCGTTCGCCGCACGCCTCGCCGGCAGCGTGCGCGAAGTGGACCTGCCGGCACGGCTCGGCGGGGACGAGTTCGTGGTGCTCGTCGAGGACGCCACCCCCGAGGTGCCGGCCGGCATCGCCACGAAGCTGCTGGCGGCGGCGCGGGGGGCGATCGACACCGACGCCGGGCCGGTGCACGTGACCACCAGCATCGGCATCGCGGTCGCGTCGGTCGACATGACGCCGGACGCGCTGATGCACGCGGCGGATACGGCGCTCTACGAAGCGAAGGCCGCCGGCCGCGACACGTGGCGGATGGCGAAGTAGCGCGTCAGCTCGGCCGCCGGCCCGGCGCGGGTTCCGGGTCGCGCTCCAGCCACCGCCGCAGCGAAGCCACCGACGGCGGGGACAGGGCATGCCCGCGGCCGGTGAGCCAGAGCGTCGGCTCCATGTCCTGCGCGGTGAGAAACGCGGCGGCGTCGTGCGCGTGCGCCGGGGGCAGCACCTCGTCGTCGGGCGCGTGCAGCAGCAGCACGTCGATGCCGCCGAGCGACGGTGGCATCTCGACTTGCGGTTCGACACGTCGCGGCAGGCGCCCGCCGATCACCGCGACCGCGCCGCAGCATTCCGGCGTGGTCACCGCCGCCGACAGCGCCAGCGCACCGCCCTGGCTGAAACCGACGAGCACGGTGTCTCGCGGCGATATGTCCAGGTGCTGCTGCAGCTGGCCGACGAACGCGACCAGCCGGCTCAGGCTCTCGTCGAAATCGTCGCCGTCCGCCGTCGCGTCGCCGTCGCGCACCGCTTCGCGGTACCAGCCGGTGCGTTCGCCAGGCAGGGTGCGCGGGCCGCGAGCCAGCACGACCGCGTCACCGGCGCGCAGCCCGGCGAGCACGTCGGCGAACTGCAGTTCGTCACCGTCGGCGCCATGCAGCGCCACCAGCAGCCGGGCCGGACGGTCCGGCACGGGCTCGAGCCGGCGGAACGCGAACGCGTAGTCCGGCGATTCGATCAGGTCGCCCGGCGCGGGCAGGCCGGGGAGGGGGCGCGCGCAGGCGCCGATGTCGGGGAGGCCCGACAGGGGTGGCCGGGCGTTCACGGCGTCTCCAGCGAAGGGGGATGCGGCATGGCGATGCTCCGCACGGGTTCACCCCGAGCATCCGCCCGCCGCCATCAACAGCGCGTGGCGAATGCGCTCCGCGCAGGCGGCACGCTGTAATCATTTCCTGCCGGGCGTTTTCTTCTTCGCGGTCTTCCCTGCCGTCTTCTTCACGGCTTCGCCGCGGCGGGTCCACCAGCTTTCGCCGAACGGCTGGCCCACCGCGCGCTTCGCGTCCGCGCCGGCGGGCAGCGGCTGGCACACGTCGCACCAGAACGCGCGGCGCTCCGTCTTGCCGAGGATCGCGCGCCGCAGCTCCGTGCCGCAGTCGGCGCAGTACTTGCGCTTGTGCACCCGCAGGTGCTTGCGCAGCACGTTCTTCCGGCGCCAGGCGAGGAACTGGAAGCTGAAATCGCGTGCGTCCTTCACCAGCGCGCCGCGCTGGCGCGGGGCCAGTTCGTCGAGCCGCGCGGCCGGGTGCACGCCGACGCGGTGCAGTACTTCGTTCTTGATGATGTTGCCGACGCCGGCGAACACGTCCTGGTCCATCAGGATGTCGCACGCCAGCGTGTCGGGCCGCTCGCGCAGCGTCTTCTTCGCGCGCGCGGGATTCCACTCGTCCGACAGCACGTCCGTGCGCCAGTCGTAGTCGTCGTCGAGCGCGCCGTCGACGAGCCGCACGGAACCCCCATAGATGTTCAGCTCGCCGTTCGCGAAGCGCAGCGCCAGTCGCGGCGGTTTATCGCGCTTCTCGTCGATGCGGTAGCTGCCGAACAGCAGCAGGTGCGCGCGCAGGTAGAACGTGCCGAAGTCGACCAGGAACTGCTTGCCGAAACTGCGGATCGCCAGCGGCTTGCGCCGCATCAGCCGCGAGTAGGCGATCTTCGCGTTGCCCGACGCCTCGCGCACCGGCCGCCCGACGAACTTCGCCGCCTCCTCCGCCATCATCAGAATCGTCGGACCCTCGGGCATCTCGTATCTCCTGTAGGAGCGGCTTCAGCCGCGACCCGCTGTGCGCGAACGGGCCTTCAGCCCCGCGTCGAATGCGGCCGCATCCCCCGCCGCATGGCCCAGCGTGGTGTTGTCGAACACCACGAACGCCCGCGCGCCGCGTGGCGTCTGCATCCGCACCGCCTCGTGCAATGCCCGCAACGCCGCGTCGTCGTACCCGCTGCGATAGATCACCGGCGAGCCATGCCACCGCCAGTAGCGCCACGGGCCGGCGCCAGCGGCGACGCCGGCTTCCGGGACGCGCGCCGGATCGGCGGCGACGCGCGCGACCGCGTGCTTCGACCACAGCGCGTCGGCGGCCTCGCCGAACCAGCTTGCATGTCGCGGCTCGCACGCCAGCCCGCCATCGAAGCGGCGCCGCAGCATCGAGAAAAAGGTCGATGCCACGCGCGCGTCGAACGCGCGGCTCGGCGGCAGCTGCACCAGCACCAGCGCGAGCTTCTCGCCGAGTCCCTCCACTTCGGCGGCGAACCGGTCGAGCGCCGGGCCGGCACCGCGCAGCCCGGCTTCGTGCGTGATCGCCTTGGGCAGCTTCACCGCGAACCGGAACCGCGCCGGCACCTGTGCCGCCCAGTTCGCGTAGGTCTTGCGCTGGTGCGGGCGATAGAACGACGAGTTGATCTCGACCGCGTCGAAGCGCGTGGCGTAGCGCGCCAGGCCCGATGGCGCCGCGTCGAAAAGCGCCGCGTGCTGGCGCGGGGTCGCCCAGCCGGCGGTGGCGACGAGGACGCGGGGCGGACGGGACGCGGGAACAGGCATCGGGGCAGGGTCGGCGGCGGGGCGACCATGCTGC
>CBIHMN010000177.1:0-5056 GCA_966211005.1 uncultured Arenimonas sp. | reverse complement strand
GCGAAATGCACGAACACGCCGAACTCGGCGTCGCCGCGCACTGGCGCTACAAGGAGGGCGGCGGCGCCGACGCCAGCTTCGAGCGCAAGGTCGCGTGGATGCGCCAGCTGCTCGACGCGCGCGACGGCGACGACGCGTCGCTGCTGGCCGGCCTCGGCACCGCGCTGGTCGAGGACCGGGTGTACGCGCTGACGCCGCGCGGCGAGGTGATCGACCTGCCGCGCGACGCGACGGTGCTGGATTTCGCGTACGCGGTGCATACCGAGGTGGGGCACCGCACGCGCGGCGCGAAGGTGAACGGCCGCATCGTGCCGCTCGACCACCGCCCGGCCACCGGCGACCGCGTCGAGATCCTCACCGCCAAGGCCGGCGAACCGCGGCGCGACTGGCTGCAGGGCGACCGCTATCTCGTCACCGGCCGCGGCCGCGACAAGGTGCGCGCGTGGTTCCACCGCATCGACCGTGGCCGCAACCTGCAGGCCGGCCGCGAGTTGCTGGAACGCGAGCTGCGCCGCCTCGGCCTGCTGCACGCCGACCTCGCGCCGGCGCTGGCGAAGTTCCGGCTCGCGAGCGTCGATGACCTGCATCTCGCGCTCGCGCTGGGCGACATCGGCCCGAGCCAGGTGAGCCGCGCGCTGCACGACCACGCGCAGGCGCAGGCGGCGCCCGCGGAGCCGGCGCGCCCACCGCCGCGAGCGCGGCCGGCCCGCGACGATCGCGCGCCGTTCACCGTCGAAGGCGTCGGCAACCTGCTGAGCCAGATCGCGCGCTGCTGCCAGCCGGTGCCCGGCGATCCGATCGTCGGCTACCTGACGCGCGGCCGTGGCGTCAGCATTCATCGTGACGGCTGCGCGGCGCTGTCGCGGCTGCTGGCGCGCGACCCGGACCGCGTGCTGCCGGTCGCGTGGAGCCGGCGCGACACCACGCGCTACGACGTCGACCTCGTGCTGCGCGCGTTCGACCGCAAGTGGCTGCTGAAGGACGTCACCAACGTGATCGCCCAATCGGGCATCAACGTGCTCGCCCTCGATTCCCGCGCCGACGACGCCCAGGCCCTCGCCGAACTGCGCTTCACCGTGCGCGTCGCCGATTTCGGCCAGCTCAGCGAGCTCCTCGGCCGGCTCGGCACCATCCCCGGCGTCCGTGAAGCCCGCCGCGTCTCCGCGAATCCGTAGGCGCGGCTTCAGCCGCGATACCGCCCGGGCGGATTACACAGGTGCAGTCGCGGCTGAAGCCGCTCCTGCACAATCGCCAAGGTATCCTCCCGCCGATGACCCACGAACACCGTCCCGACCCGGACCGCACCCCCACGCTGGGCTCGATCGACGATCTCGAGTTCGCCGATCGCGCCCGTCCGGCGTCGCCGCACCCGCCGTCCGCGCCACCGCCGCGCCGGCCGCGCACCGGCCGCACCGGCCTGTGGCTGCTGCTGGCCGGCTTCGCCGCCGTCGCGATCGCCGGCGGCTGGGCGCTGAGCCACTGGCGTGAAACGCTCGGCGAGCAGCTGATCCCCGTGTCCGACCTGAACCAGCAGATCCGCGAGGCGGAAGGCGCGCTCGCCCGCGGCGATCTGAGCGCCGCCGACGGCAGCGGCGCGCGCGAGCGCTTCCAGGCCGTGCTCGCCCGCGACCCCGACCACCCGGGCGCGCGTCGCGGCCTCGGTGCGGTCCGCGACGCCGCGCTGGCCCAGGCGCGCGCGGCGCTGGTCGCGGGCGATCTCGCCACGGCCCGCACGCGGATCGAACTGGCGCGGACGATGGCGGCGCCGGCGGCCGACCTCGCGCTGCTCGACGTCGAACTGCGCCGCGCCGAAAGCACCGGCGACGAGATCGCCGACCTGCTCGAACGCGCCCGCGCCGCGCAGCAGGCGGGGCGTTTCGAACAGGTGCCCGACGGCGCGCTGGCGTTGTACGGCGACGTGCTGCAGCGGCAGCCGGACAACGCGATCGCGATCGAAGGCCGGCGCGTGATCCTCGGCGCGCTGCTGACGCGCGCGCAGGCCGCGCTCGAGGCGGGCGACCTGGCGAGCGCCGAGGCGCTCGTCGCGCGCGTCGTCGAGACCGATCCGACCCACCTCGGCCTGCCGGCGGTGCGCGCGAGCCTGGGCGAAGCCGTGTCGCAGCGCGAACGCCGCCGCGAGGCGGGGCTCGCCGACGCCGACGCGGCGCGGCGCGACGGCCGCCTCGAGGACGCCGCGGCGGCGTACCTGGCGCTGCTCGCCACCGATCCCGGCCTGGTCGCGGCGCGCCACGGCCTCGACGACGCGGCCGCGGCGATCGCCGCGCGCGCCTCGCGCCAGGCGGCCGATTTCGAGTTCGAGGCGGCGGAATCGTCGCTTCGGCTCGCACGCACCTGGGATCCGGATTCGCCGGCGATCGCCGTCGCCGAGCAGCGCCTCGCCGACGCGCGGGCGTCGCGCGACCTGCTGCCGCCGCCGGAGGCCGCGCCGCGGCTCGGGTCGCTGGTGCGGCAGGCGGTGACGGCGATGCGCCGCGGCGACCTGATCGATCCACCGGGTGATTCGGCGTGGGATCGGCTGCGCGTCGCCGCGGCGATCGCGCCCGACCACCCGGACGTGCTGATGGCGCTGGATGAATACGACCGTCGCGCCCGCGCCTGCTTCGAGGACGAACTGGCGGGCAACCGCCTGTCGCGGGCGCAGGGCTGTCTCGACGCGATGGTGGTCCGCGACCGGCGCGGCGACGGCATGCTGCGCGACCGCCGCCGGCTCGCCGGCCGCTGGCTCGCGTTCGCCGAGGAACGTCTCGGCGCCGGCGAACTGGCGCTCGCGCGTCGCGCGATCGACGCCGCGCAATCGCTCGACCCCGGGCATCCCGGGCTCGTCGTGATGGAGGAACGGCTCGCCCGCGCGAGCTACTGATCGCCGGGCAGGGTCGCCAGCAGGGCGCGCAGCGTCTCGCGCACGCTCTCGGTCGAGAAGTGCACGCGCGTGTTCTCCAGCCCGCCTTCGGCGAGGCGCCGCCAGAGGGCCGCGTCGCCGTACAGCCGCACGATCGCGTCGGCGAACGCGCGCGCGTCGTCGGCCACCAGCACGCTCTCGCCATCGACGAGGTGCATGCCCTCGACGGCGCAGGTGGTCGCGACCACCGGGAGCCCGTGCGCCAGGCTCTGGTTCACCTTGCCCTTGACGCCGGCGCCGTAACGCAGCGGCGCGACGCTGATCCGCGCGCCCTGCAGCAGCGGCAGCAGCCGCGGCACGTAGCCGTGGAACTGCACGCCTTCGCGCTCGCCGAGCGACTCGACCGCCGGCGGCGCGTCACCGCCGACCAGGTGCAGCACCACCTGCGGCAGCCGTTCGCGCACATGCGGCAGGATGTCTTCGACCAGCCAGCGGGCCGCGTCGACATTCGGCGGGTGGCGGTAGCTGCCGACGAACAGCAGCCCGTGCCGATCGGCGAACTCCGGCCCCGCACCGTGCACCTCGTGGATGTTGGACACGACCTCGATGCGCGCCTCCGGCACTTCGGCCTGCAGCATCCGGCGTTCGGCGGCGCTGACGACCCAGGTGCGATCGACTTCGCGGATCAGCGCCAGTTCCGCCCGGCGCGTGCGCGCGGCATTGCGCAGCGCGGCGGCGTCGTCGGCCAGCTCGGCCTCGCGCTGTTCGCGCACGTGGTGCAGGTCGACGGTGTCGAACACGAGGTGTGCTCGCGGCGCGTGCCGGCGCAGCAGCGGCAGCATCGGACCGAGCACGTAATGGCGGCTGGCGATCACGAGATCGAACTCGTCGCCGCGCGCGGCGAGCCAGCGCGGCACGTCGTCGAGGTACGGATGCCACCAGACCTCGATGCCGGCCTGCTGCAGCGCCTCGGTGTAGCGCCCGTCGTGCGCGCGGTTCTCGGCGAAGAACGCCACCGAGCAACCCTCGGCGCGCAGCGCGCGCAGCAGCGCCGACATCCGCACCGAACCCGAGTCGCGGTCCGGCGTCGGCGTGCAGGCGTCCAGCACCAGCACGCGGCGCGCGCCGGCGGCGGCCCGGCTGCGGTCGGCGGCGATCGCCGGGTGGGTGCCGGGCGGCTGGTGCGCGGCGCGCAGCGTATCGGCCCAGCGCGCGACGAACTTCTGCTGGTTCGACACCTGGAACGCCTTGACGCCCTCGCGCACGTCGGTGCCCGACGACGCGCCTTCGTGGTGCACCACCACCGACGCCGGCTGGTAGCGCACCTTCAGGCCGTGGCGGCGCACGCGCATCGCCAGGTCGGTGTCCTCGTAGTAGGCCGGCGCGAACAGCGGGTCGAAGCCGCCCAGTTCGAGGAACAGGTCGCGCCGCAGCGCGATCGCCGCGCCGGAGCAGTAGTCGACTTCCCGTACGAACGAGTACCGGGGGTCCGCCGGATCCTCGAAACGGCCGTAGTTCCAGCCCGAACCGTCGGCGAAGACGATGCCGCCGGCTTCCTGCAGGCGCCCGTCGGGGTACACGAGCTTGCTGCCCGCCAGGCCGGTGTCGGCGTGCGTGTCGAAGGTCGCCAGCAGCGCGTCGAGCCACCCCGGCTGCACCGTGGTGTCGTTGTTGAGGAACACCAGGTAGTCGCCGGTGGCGAGTTCGGCGCCGGCATTGCACGCACCGATGAAGCCGACGTTTTCCGGGATCCGGTGGAAACGCAGGCCCGGCACGCTCGGCAGCACGCGCGGCGTCGCGTCGGTCGAGGCGTCGTCGACCACGATCACCTCGAACGCGCTGGCGTCGCCGCAGTCGGCGATCGCCCGCAGGCACGCCAGGCTCAGCGGAAGCTGGTTGAACACCGGGATCACGATGCTCGCCCGCGGCGCGCGCGGCCGCGGCATCCGCAGCGCCCGCTCGCCCTGCGCGGCCGCGAGCGACTGCGGGCTGGCGGCGTCGTCGCCGACGCCCGGTCCGAACCGTTCGCGGACGCGATGCCACGTTCCGCGGACGCCGCGCATGCGCAGACTGACGAAACCGCGCTCGACGAGCTGCCGGAAATAGCGCAGCCGATAGATGCCCGCGGCTGTGCCGTCGCTGATCGTCGCGAAGGCCGCGCGCGGCCACTTCGTCATGCGCCACGACAGGCTGGCA
>CBIHMN010000176.1:0-5072 GCA_966211005.1 uncultured Arenimonas sp. | reverse complement strand
GCCGGCGTCGTCGGCGTCAGCCCGGGCGCGGTGCGCCTGTCGATCGTCAAGGTGTTCAACGGCGCCAGCTGCGGCTGGAGCTACAGCTCGTCGCTGGTCGACGCCGCCAACCGCTGCGCGCAGGCCGGCGCCAAGGTCATCAACATGAGCCTCGGCGGCTCGACCTCGAGCACCACCGAGCGCACCGCGTTCGACAACCTGTATGCGCAGGGCGTGCTGAGCATCGCCGCCGCCGGCAACGACGGCAACACCGCGCACAGCTACCCGGCGTCGTACGACAGCGTCGTGTCGGTCGCCGCGGTGGACAGCACGAAGACCGTCGCCGACTTCTCGCAGCAGACGAGCCAGGTCGAGATCGCCGCGCCGGGCGTCGGCATCCTCAGCACCGTGCCGTTCGTGACCGCCAGCCTCACTGCGGGCGGCGTCGGCTACATGGCCGAGGCGCTCGAAGGCAGCTTCGCCGGTTCGGCGAGCGGCGCGCTGGCGAACGGCGGCCTCTGCACCACGACCAACACCGCGTGGGCCGGCAAGACCGTGCTCTGCGAGCGTGGCGACATCGCGTTCGCCGACAAGGTGAACAACGCGGCCAATTCCGGTGCGGCCGGCGTCGCGATCTACAACAACGCCCCGGGCGGTTTCAGCGGCACGCTGGGCGGCAGCGGTCCGGCCGTGCCGGCAGTGAGCATCTCGCAGGAAGACGGCCAGTACCTGGTCGCCAACCGGCTCGGCACGAGCGCGACGGTGAACACGATCGCGAACGGCGCCGGCAACGGCTACGCGTACTACGACGGCACGTCGATGGCGACGCCGCACGTGGCCGGCGTGGCCGCGCTGGTGTGGAGCGCCAATCCGGCGTGGACCAACGCCGAAGTCCGCCAGGCGCTGCAGGTGACCGCCGAGGACCGCGGCACGGGCGGGCGGGACAACGCGTACGGCTGGGGCGTGATCCAGGCGAAGGCGGCGCTCGATTACCTGCAGGGTGGCGGTGGCGGCGATCCGGATCCGGAACCCGATCCCGAGGTCGTGGCCAAGGTCGGCACGCTGAGCCTGACGAAGAGCACGAAGGGCAAGAACACCAGCGCGACGGCGTCGGTGCGCATCGTCGACGCCGGCGGTGCCTCGCTCGGTTCGGCGACCGTCACCGGCTGCTTCAGCGGCGCGATCGACCGCTGCTCGAGCGCGACCACCAGCAGCAGCGGCCAGGCCACGTTCTCCACGCCGAAGTACAAGGGCACCGGTGCCGTGACGTTCTGCGTCACGAACGTCACCGGCCCCAACGACAGCTTCGACGCGACGAACGCCTGCCGTACGAACTGATCGCCACGGCGACGCGACATCGGAGGCCCCGGTTCGCCGGGGCCTCTTTTTTTCCCGGCGCCGGGCCACGAGTGACGAGTCACGAACCCGCAGTTGCCTCACGCCCCGCCGCCCGGCATCCTGCCCGAGCCCCTTCCAGAGAGTGCAGATGGCCGCCGAGCCGCGTCGCAAGGTCCGCCGATCGCCGATGACGCGCGTCGACACCGCGTGGCTGCGGATGGAGCGCGCCACCAACCTGATGATGATCACCGGCGTCATGATGTTCGAGTCGCCGCTCGACATCCGCACGCTGCGCAAGGTGATCGAGAGCAAGTTCCTCGCGTACCCGCGCTTCCGGCAGAAGGCCGTCGACACGCCGACCGGTGCGTTCTGGCAGGACGACGCCGACTTCGACCTCGACTGGCACATCCATCTCACGGCGCTGCCCGGCAAGGGCGGCAAGAAGGAGCTGGAGCGGTTCACCAGCCAGCTCGCGTCGACGCCGCTCGACAAGACCAAGCCGCTCTGGCAGTTCCATCTCGTCGAGAAGTTCGACGGGGGATCGGCGCTCATCTCGCGCATCCACCACTGCTATGCCGACGGCATCGCGCTCGTGCAGGTGCTGCTCTCGCTCACCGAGATCGGCGTCGACGACCGGCGCAAGGAAGCGCTCGCCAAGCGGTGGCTGCGCAAGGAGGAACACGCGCCGGTCGCGAAGCGCGTCGGCGCGATCGACCGCTACATGGAGCTCGGCGGCCGGCTCGTCGGCAAGGGCCTCGACCTGTATCGCGACCCGGCGCTGGCGGCGGTGCTCGCGAGCGAAGGCGTCGACATCGCGCGCGAGGTCGGGCTGGCGCTGGCGCTGTCCGACGATCCCGACACGGTGCTGAAAGGCCGGCTCGGCGTCAGCAAGCGCGTCGCATGGGCCGACCCGCTGCCGCTGGACGAGGTGAAGTCCGTCAGCCGCGCGCTGCGGTGCACGGTCAACGACATCCTGCTCGCGTCGGCCTCCGGCGCGCTGCGCAGCTACATGCTGGAGCGCGGCGAGAACCTCGACGGCGTGACGATCCGCGCCACCGTGCCGGTGAACCTGCGGCCGCTGGAACACGCGAAGCAGCTCGGCAACCATTTCGGCCTCGTGTTTCTCGATCTCCCGGTCGGCGAGGCGAACCCGATGCGCCGGCTGGAACGGATCGCGGCGTCGATGCGCGTGCTGCGCAAGTCGCGGCAGGCGGTGGCGACGTTCGGCGCGCTCGCCGCGGTCGGCATGGCGCCGCCGGCGGTGCAGCAGTTCGCGCTGGAGATGTTCAGCCGCAAGGCGTCGGCGGTGGCGACCAATGTGCCCGGGCCGCAGATGCCGCTGTACCTCGGGGGCAGCCGGATCCGCGACCTGATGTTCTGGGTCCCGCAGACCGGTTCGATCGGCCTCGGCGTGTCGATCCTGAGCTACGACGGCCGCGTGCATTTCGGGCTGATGTCGGATGCGCGGCTGATGCCGGATCCCGGCGGCGTGATCCGCCGCTTCGCGCCGGAGTTCGAGAAGCTGCTTTACCTGGCGCTGATGGCGAAGTGGGACGGGCCGTTCGACGCGGTCGACGCCGAGGCGCTGATGGACGAGGAGGGCTGCGCATGAGCGACGAACCGAGCTGCGACCTGCCGGGGCGGAGCATCGCCACGCCCGGCGGCGCGTTCCCCGAGCCGGCGACCGATCTCGCCGCGGCCGACGATCGCGGCGAAGCCGTGCTGGCCGGCGGCTGTTTCTGGTGCACCGAGGCCGTGTTCAGCGGGCTCGCCGGCGTGCTTTCGGTGGAACCGGGCTATGTCGGCGGCGACGCACGCACCGCGAACTACACCGCGGTCTGTGGCGGCGACACCGGCCACGCCGAAGCGATCCGCGTGCGCTACGACCCCGCGATCATCGGTTTCGGCCAGCTGCTGAAGGTCTTCTTCGCCGTCGCGCACGATCCGACGCAGAAGGACCGGCAGGGGGCCGACGTCGGCACGCAGTACCGCTCGGCGATCTTCCCGCTCGACGACGCGCAGCGTGCCGTCGCGCGCGCCTACATCGACCAGCTGCAGGCGGCCGGCACCTTCGCCGCGCCGATCGCGACGACGGTCGAGCCGATGCCCGCCTTCCATGTCGCCGAGGCCTACCACCACGATTACGCCGCGAAGAACCCGGCGCAGCCGTACATCCGCGCCGTGTCGGCCCCGAAGGTCGAGAAGCTCCGCAAGACGTTTCCGGACAGGCTCCGGTAACCCTGCGTTGCGTCGGTGACGCTGGGACCACACGGTCCCGGCCACCATTCCGTGGCGACCACCCCCACGGAGAGACCCGATGAAGCTCTACTACATGCCCGGCGCCTGCTCGCTGTCCCCGCATATCGCGCTGCGGGAGGCCGGTCTGGACTTCCAGCTGGTGAAGGTCGGCCGCGACAAGCGCACCGAGGATGGCCGCGACTTCCGCGAGATCAATCCGTACGGCTACGTGCCCGCGCTGGAACTGCCGACCGGCGAGGTGCTGCTCGAGGGCCCGGCGATCGTGCAGTACATCGCCGACCTGAAGCCGGAATCCGGGCTGGCCCCGGAGAACGGCACGCTCGACCGCTATCGGCTGCAGTCCGTACTGGGCCTGATCAACTCGGAGATCCACAAGTCCATCGGCGCGCTGTTCAATCCCGCGCTGGACGATGCCGGGCAGGCCGCGGCCCGCGAGAAGATCGATCTCCGGCTCGGCCAGCTCGAAGGCACGTTGAAGGAAGACGCGTGGCTGGTGGGCGAGCACTTCACCGTCGCCGATGCCTACCTGTATGTCGTCACCGCGTGGCTCGCGCATTTCGGCATCGATATCGGCCGCTGGCCGAAGCTCGCCGCGCACCATGCACGCGTCGCGCACCGGCCGGCGGTACAGGCCGCACGGCAGGCGGAGAAAGGGCCGGGCAAGAACGGCTGATCCGGTCCGCCAAGTCCGAACCGCGCCGTCGCGCCCCCGCCGGCGGCGCGTTATCGTCGTCGGCGACTTCCGCGGACGGACTGCATGGACGACGCCCCGACCACACCGCCCCGCCTGACTGGGGCGTGTGCTCGGTTGAGCGGACGGCGCCGGACGAAATCCGGCGCCTGATCGATCAGGCGCGCAGGGCGTCGCGTGCCGGCACGAACTCGTAGCCCAGGTCGCGCGCGACCGCGTCGTACGTCACCTTGCCGCGGTGCACGTTCAGGCCGTTGAGCAGGTGCTCGTCGTCGAGCATCGCCTGCAGACCCTTGTTCGCCAGCTGCACCGCGAACGGCAGCGTCGCGTTGGTGAGCGCGAACGTCGACGTGCGGGCGACGCCGCCCGGCATGTTCGCGACGCAGTAGTGGATGATGCCGTCGACCTCGTACGTCGGGTTCTGGTGCGTCGTGGCCTTCGAGGTCTCGAAGCAGCCGCCCTGGTCGATCGCGACGTCGACGAGCACCGAGCCCGGGCGCATCAGGCCCAGCTGCTCGCGCGACACCAGTTTCGGCGCCGCGGCGCCCGGGATCAGCACCGCGCCGATCACGAGATCGGTGTACGGCAGGCGCTCCTCGATCGCGTCGCGCGTCGAGTAGATCGTCGTCAGCCGGTCGCCGTAGACCTCGTCGAGGTACTTCAGGCGCTCCAGCGAACGGTCCAGGATCGTCACGTGCGCGTTCAGGCCCATCGCCATCCGCGCCGCGTTGATGCCGACGACGCCGCCGCCGATCACCAGCACCTCGGCCGGCTTCACGCCGGGCACGCCGCCGAGCAGCACGCC
>CBIHMN010000175.1:0-5073 GCA_966211005.1 uncultured Arenimonas sp. | reverse complement strand
CAGGCCAAGGCGATCCTCGACAAGGTCATCGCGCTGTCCACCGCCGACGACTGCACCGCCACGCTCACCGGCAACATCGACGGCAACATCCGCTTCGCGCTCAACGCGGTCTCGACCAGCGGCATCGTCGAGAACGCGCAGCTGATCGTGCAGAGCGCGTACGGCAAGCGCGAGGGCACCGCGACGACGAACGCGTTCGACGACGCGGCGCTGGAGCGCGTGGTCCGCGCCGCCGAATCGCTGGCGAAGCTGGCCCCGGAGAACCCGGAGTACATGCCGCCGCTCGAGAAGCAGACGTACGTGCCGTCGCCGACGTTCGTCCAGTCCACGGCCGACATCACGCCGGAGCAGCGCGCGGCGATCGCCGCCGCGTCGATCGGGCCGGCGAAGGCCGGCGACCTGGTCGCGGCCGGCTTCCTGCAGGACGGCCAGAGCTTCTTCGCGTTCGCGAACAACAAGGGCAACTACGGCTTCGCCCGCGCCACCAACGCCGACTACACGTGCACCGTGCGCACGGCCGATGGCCGCGGTTCGGGCTGGGTGGCGCGCAATGTCGCCGACATCACGCAGTTCGACGCCGACGACGCGATCGCCGTCGCGATCCAGAAGGCGCGCGACTCCGCCGACGCGAAGGCGCTGGAACCGGGCAAGTACACGGTGATCCTGGAGCCGGCGGCGGCCGCCGGGCTGATCAACTTCATGATGTTCTTCTTCGACGCGCGCCAGGCCGACGAGGGCCGCAGCTTCCTGTCGAAGAAGGGCGGCGGCACGAAGGTCGGCGAGCAGGTGTACGACCCGCAGGTGAACATCTGGGCCGACCCGTGGGACCCGCGCGCCGCGGTGATGCCGTGGGACGGCGAAGGCCTGCCGCGCGAGAAGCATCCGATCGTGAAGGACGGCAAGGTCGAGTACCTGCAGTACTCGCGCTACTGGGCCAAGGAAAAGGGCAAGCGCGCGGTCGGCCAGCCCGGCAACATCCTGATGGCCGGCGGCACGAAGAGCACCGCCGATCTCGTGAAGTCGACGCAGAAGGGCATTCTGGTGACGCGCACGTGGTACATCCGGATGGTCGATCCGCAGACCGTGCTGCTCACCGGCCTGACGCGCGACGGCACCTTCTACATCGAGAACGGCGAGATCAAGTATCCGGTGAAGAACTTCCGCTTCAACGAATCGCCGGTGATCATGCTCAACAACATCGAGGAACTGGGCAAGCCGATCCGGCTGACCGGCGACGAGTCCCCGTTCGTGATGATGATCCCGCCGATGAAGCTGCGCGACTTCACCTTCTCGTCCCTGAGCGACGCGGTCTGAGGGTGGGAGGGCCTTCAGGCCCGAAGGCCACGCCATGAACCGCGCGGCCTTCCTCCGGCTCTTCGCCGGCGCGCTGGCGGGTGCGGCTTCGGCCCCGATCTCGAAAGCGATCGGGGCTGAAGTCCCTCCCACAGGCGCCGAATTCGATTTCTGGTTCACGCGGCTGATGTACGACTCGGGCGACTGGGACGTCGACCAGCGCATGCCGGCGAACCTGATCACGTCGCTGATCGAATACACGCAGCTGCGCGTGGACCCGAAGGAGCACGTGCTCGCGCTCGCCGACCCGCGGATGCTTCAGGCGCCCTTCTGCTATCTGGCCGGCCACAAGCTGGTCGAGTTCAATCCCGACGAGCGCCGCAATTTCGAGCAGTACGTGCGCAATGGCGGATTCGTGTTCGTCGACGACTGCAACCACGACATCGACGGCCTGTTCGCGACCAGTTTCGAGGCGCAGATGGCCGACCTGTTCGGTCCGCGCGCGCTGCAGAAGCTGCCGGACACCCACCCGCTCTACTCCAGCTTCTTCCGCTTCGACGGCCCGCCGGCCACCGGCTTCGAACTCAACGGCTGGGGCGACGACCTGGTGCACGAACACCTGCGCGGCATCGCCATCGACGGCCGCCTCGGCGTGCTCTACAGCAACAAGGACTACGGTTGCGAATGGGACTACGACTGGCGCAACAAGCGCTGGCTGGCCGAGGACAACACGAAGTTCGGGGTGAATATCGTGGTGTACGCGCTGACGGCATAGGAGCGGAAGAGACTCGCATGAGCACGGAAACCGAAATCCGGCAGCAGCTGGAAAAACTGACGCCGCTACGCACCGCGATCGCGCAGGCGATCGTCGGCCAGACCGACGTCGTCGAGCAGCTCCTCATCGGCCTGCTGGCCGGCGGGCACTGCCTGCTCGAGGGGGTGCCGGGACTCGGCAAGACGCTGCTGGTGCGCACGCTCGGGCAGGCGCTCGACCTGCGCTTCCGGCGCGTGCAGTTCACGCCGGACCTGATGCCCAGCGACATCCTCGGCACGGAGATCCTCGAGGAGGACCACGGCACGGGGCGCCGGCATTTCAAGTTCCAGCCGGGGCCGGTGTTCACGAACCTGCTGCTCGCCGACGAACTCAACCGCACGCCGCCGAAGACGCAGGCGGCGCTGCTGGAGGCGATGCAGGAGCGCACCGTCAGCTACGCCGGCGTGACGCACGAGCTGCCGGCGCCGTTCTTCGTGCTGGCGACGCAGAACCCGCTGGAGCAGGCCGGTACGTACCCGCTGCCGGAGGCGCAGCTCGACCGCTTCCTGCTGCATGTGCGCGTCGACTACCCGACGGCGGACGAGGAGCGCGACATCATCGAGCAGACCACCGGCACGCGCACGGCGGCGGTGCCGCAGGTGATGACCGGCGACGAGGTGCTGGCGCTGCAGGCGCGCGTGCGCGAAGTGCACCTGGGTGCCGACCTGCTCGAATGGATCACGCGGCTCGTGCGCGCCAGTCGCCCCGGCGACGGTGCGCCGCCGGAAGTGATGCAGTGGGTGCGCTGGGGCGCCGGCCCGCGCGCGGGGCAATCGCTGGTGCTCGCGGCGAAGGCGCGCGCGCTGCTGCACGGGCGCTTCGCCGCGACGAAGGCCGACGTCGCCGCGCTCGCGGCGCCGGTGCTGCGCCATCGCCTGCTGCTGTCGTTCACCGCCGAAGCGGAGATGAAGAGCGCCGACGACGTCGTCGCGGCCCTGCTGCGCGCGGTACCGCCGCCGGCCGGCTGACGGCGTCGCCATGGCCGGACGCGATCCCATCCCGCCGGACGTGCGCGCGCGGCTGCGCACGCTGCGCCTCGCCGGCCGGCGCGTGCACGGCGGCGACGGCTTCGGCCTGCATCGCAGCCGCAGCCGCGGTGCCGGCCTCGAGTTCGCGCAGTACCGCGCGTACGAACCGGGCGACGAGCCGCGGATGGTCGACTGGAAGCTGTATGCCCGTTCCGATCGCTTCTTCGTCCGCGAGGCGGAACGCGACAGTCCGCTGACGGCGTGGGTGATCGTCGACGCGACCGCGTCGATGGGCCAGGCCGACGCGGCGCGGCCCGACTGGTCGCGCCTCGACGCCGCACGCGCCCTCGCCGCCTGCGTGCTCGAACTCGCCGTGCGCCAGGGCGACCGCTTCGGTGTGGCCGCGATCGCCGGCGACGGCCTGCGGCTGGTCCCGGCCGGCAGCGGACCGCGGCATCGCGACCGCTGCCTGCACGAACTCGCCGCCGTCCGCGCGAACGGGGCGTGGCCCTCCGAGACCGCGTTGCGGCCCGTGTGGGAGCGCATCCATGCGGGCCAGCTCGCGACCCTGCTGGGCGACGACTTCGACGAGGGCGCGATCACGCTGATGGAGCGGCTGTCGGCCGCGCGCCGCGACGTGCTGAACGTGCAGATA
This sequence comes from uncultured Arenimonas sp., assembly GCA_966211005.1. GTDB lineage: Bacteria > Pseudomonadota > Gammaproteobacteria > Xanthomonadales > Xanthomonadaceae > Arenimonas. The sequence continues at coordinate 1,343 of CBIHMN010000175.1, read as the reverse complement.
CTCACCGTCGGCGAACGCGACTTCCCGTTCACCGGCGGCCACCGGTTCCGCGATCCGGAAACCGGCGCCGAACTCGTCGGCGACGGCGCCGCATCGCGCGAAGGCTTCCTGCGCCGCTTCGCCGACGCGCGTGCGGGGCTCGACGCGCGGCTGGCGTCGGCAGGCGTGCGGCGCGCCGAGTACGTGCTCGACGAACCGCTCGATCGTCCGTTGCGCCGGTTGTTCGCGCCCGAAGCGGGCGAACGCGCATGAGCCTGGCGTGGCTGTTCCCGCTCGGGTTCGCCGCGCTGGCCGCATGGGTGCTGCCGCTGGTGCTGCACCTGGTGCGGCGCGAGCAGCGCACGCCGACGGACTTCGCCGCGCTGCGCTGGCTGGCGGTCCGCACGCGTCCGCGCCGCCGCGTGCGTTTCGACGAGCGCTGGCTGCTGGCCGTCCGCCTCGCGCTGATCGGGGCGTTCGCACTGCTGCTCGCGCGGCCGGCGCTGGTCGGCGGGGGCGAAGGCGGCGCGTGGGAAGTGGTGCATCCGGCCGTGCCGGTCGCGACGGTGGCGGCGGACGACGGGATCGAGCGACGCTGGCTCGCCGAAGGATTTCCGCCGCTCGACGCGCCGCCGCCGGCCGCGCCGACCGCGACCGCGAGCCTGCTCCGGCAGTTCGATTCCGAACTGCCGCCCGGCGCGACGCTCGCCGTGCGCGTGCCGGCCACGCTCGACGGGCTGGATGGCGAACGCCTCCGGCTGTCGCGACCGGTACGGTGGATCGTCGGCGACGACCGGGCGCGCCGCGCGGGCGCGACGCCCGCCTCTTCGCCGGAACCGTCGTCCGACCTGTCGCCCGGAGCGTCGCGCGCGGCGCTCGCGATCCGCCATGACGACGCGCACGCCGCCGGCGCCGGTTGGCTCCGCGCGGTCGCGGCCGCGTGGCAGCGCCGCGACGATGCACGCCCCGATATCGCGCCGCTCGCGGCGCCGCTGCCCGCCGCGAGTCGCGGCGTCGCCGCGTGGCTGTCCGCCGAGGCGCTGCCGGACACGGCGCGCGCCTGGGCCGGTGCCGGCGGCACGCTGCTGCTGCCGCACGATGCGCCGTGGCCGCTGCCGCGGCCGGGATCGCCGCTGCACGACGACGCGGGCGAGCCCGTCGCCGAGGGCGCGCCGCTCGGCGCCGGTCGCGTGGTACGGCTGCGCCGGCCGCTGCAGCCGGCGGCGTGGCCGGTGCTGCTCGAGCCGGCGTTCCCGCGCGGGTTGCACGCGCTGGTCGCGGCGCCGCCGCCGGCACCCGCGCGCGCGGCCGCGGTCGCCGTGGCCCCTGTCGACGGTGGCGCGGCGTACGCGCCGCCGCCCCGC
>CBIHMN010000174.1:0-5083 GCA_966211005.1 uncultured Arenimonas sp. | reverse complement strand
AGAACTGGAACCGGCCGCAGGACGAGGTCGGCGCGCTGATGAAGCTGTTCCTGCGGATGCTCGACTCGGAAGTCGACGAACTCGGTCGGCGCGGCGTGCGTCTCGCGTTCATCGGCGACCGCGCCGGCTTCCCGCCCGGCCTCCGCGAGCGCATGGCCGCGGCCGAACGGCGCACGGCAGGCAGCGACCGGCTGGTGCTGACGATCGCCGCCGGGTACGGCGGCCGCTGGGACATCGTGCAGGCCTGTCGCCGGCTCGCCGCCGACGCCGCGGACGGCCGGCTCGATCCGCAGGCCATCGACGAAGCCATGATCGACGCGCGCGTGGGTCTGGCCGGCCTGCCCCCGCCGGACCTCTTCATCCGCACCGGCGGCGACCTGCGGATCAGCAATTTCCTGCTCTGGCAGATGGCGTACACCGAGATGTGGTTCACCGAGACGCTGTGGCCCGACCTCGACGCGACGGTGCTGCGCGCCGCGCTCGACGATTACGCCGACCGCGAGCGGCGCTTCGGCCTCACCAGCGCCCAGGTGGCGGGAGTGGCCTCGTGAGCCGGCGTCAGCGCATCACCACCGCGCTGGTGCTGGCCCCGTTGCCGATCCTCGGCATCCTGCTGCTGCCGACGCCGTGGCTGGCCGCGTTCGTCGCCGCCGCGCTGCTCGCCGGCCTGTGGGAATGGACGCGGCTGGCCGGTCTCGACGCGCCGCTGCCGCGTGCCGCCGTGCTCACCGCCAACGCGCTGATGATCGCCGCGCTGGCCTGGGGCGCCGGCCCGACACTGATGCCGGTGAAACTGGTGGCGATGCTCGGCGTCGCGTGGTGGCTGGTCGTGATGCTGTGGCTGTCGCGCCCGACGCTGGCGGCCGCCGACACGCCCGGCGCGCGGGCGGCCAAGCTGCTCGCCGGCAGCCTGTGCGTGATCCCGGCGTGGTGCGCGGTGGCATGGCTGCACGCCGAGCCCCAGGGCGCGCGCTGGACGCTGTTCGCGATCGCGCTGGTCTGGGCCGCCGACAGCGGCGCCTATTTCGCCGGCTCGAAGTTCGGGCGGCACAAGCTGGCGCCGGCGATCAGCCCGGGCAAGACGTGGGAAGGCGTGCTCGGCGGAATGGCGACGGCGATGCTGCTGGCGGTGATCGCGCTGCCGCTGCTCGGCGCCGCGTGGCCGCAGCTGCCGGCGCTGGCGGTACTGACGGCGGTCACGGCCGCCGTGTCGGTCGTCGGCGATCTGTTCGAAAGCCTGATGAAGCGCCACGCCGGCATGAAGGACTCGGGCACGATCTTCCCGGGCCATGGCGGCGTGATGGACCGCATCGACAGTCTGCTGGCGGCGCTGCCGGTGTTCGTCGTGGGCAAGTCGTGGCTGGGTCTCTGAGGTCGATCGCGCTGCTCGGAGCCACCGGTTCGATCGGCGGCTCCACGCTGGATGTCGTCGCCCGGCATCCGGAGCGCTTCCGCGTCGGCGCGCTCAGCGCGCATCGCAAGGTCGACGAACTGGTCGCGCTGTGCGCGCGGTTCACGCCCGACGTGGCCGTGATCGCCGACGGATCGCTGCTCGACGCGCTGGCCGCCGGGCTGCGTGCGCGCGGGCTCGCGACGCGGCCGGCGGCCGGCGCCGACGCGCTCGACGCGGTCGCCGCCGATCCGGCCCACGACACCGTCGTGGCCGCGCTGGTCGGCGCCGCCGGCGTCTCCTCCACCCTCGCCGCGGCGCGCGCGGGCAAGCGCCTGCTGCTGGCGAACAAGGAATCGGTCGTGCTGGCCGGCGAACTGCTGGTCGAGGCCGCCCGCGCCGGCGGCGCGACGATCCTCCCGGTCGACAGCGAGCACAACGCGATCTTCCAGTGCCTGCCCGCCGACGGCACGCGCGGCGGCGTCCGCCGCCTGCTGCTGACCGCCTCGGGCGGTCCGTTCCGCGGCCGCCGGCGCGACACGCTCGCCGCGGTGACGCCGGCCGAAGCCTGCGCGCATCCGAACTGGTCGATGGGGCGCAAGATCTCCGTCGACTCGGCGACGCTGATGAACAAGGGGCTGGAAGTGATCGAAGCCCACCACCTGTTCGGCATCGCCGCCGACGCGATCGAGGTGGTCGTGCATCCGCAGAGCATCGTCCATTCGCTGGTCGACTACGTGGACGGCTCGATGCTCGCGCAGCTCGGCAATCCCGACATGCGCACCGCGATCGCCTACGGCCTGGCGTGGCCGGAACGCATCGACTCGGGCGTCGCGCCGCTCGACCTGGCCGCGCTCGCGCGGCTCGATTTCGAGGCGCCGGACCGCGAGGCGTTCCCCTGCCTCGATCTCGCGTGGGCCGCGCTCGACGCCGGTGGCGCCGCGCCGGCGGTGCTGAACGCCGCGAACGAGGTCGCGGTGGCGGCGTTCCTGCACGGAAGACTCGCCTTTCCCGGCATTCCGGTGCTGATCCGCGCGTGCCTCGACGCGGTGCCCGGCGGTTCCGCCGTCACGCTCGCGCAGCGCCTCGACGCCGACGCCACCGCGCGTCGCGTCGCCGAAAGCCTCGTCGCGAAGGTGCAGCCGGCATGAGCGAATTCGTCGGCTCGATCTGGTGGCTGCTGGTGAGCCTCGGCCTGCTCGTCACGTTCCACGAATTCGGCCATTACTGGGTCGCGCGCCGCTGCGGCGTGCGCGTGCTGCGGTTCTCGATCGGATTCGGGAAGCCGCTGTGGACCCGCATCGGGCGTGACGGCACCGAATGGGTCGTCGCCGCGCTGCCGCTCGGCGGCTACGTGCGGATGCTCGACGACCGCGAAGTGGAAGTCGAGCCCGAAGAACGTCACGAGAGCTTCAACGCGAAGTCGGTGTGGCAGCGCATCGCGATCGTCGCGGCCGGCCCGCTCGCCAACCTCCTGCTGTGCGTGGCCCTGCTGTGGCTGATGTTCGTCGTCGGCAAGCCCGACCTGGCGCCGCAGGTCGGTGTCGACGGCATCGCCGCGGCAGCGGGCCTGCGCGACGGCGACCTGCTGCTGGAGATCGGCGGCCGCGCAACGCCCACCTTCACCGATGCGGGCGTCGCGCTGTCGACCGCGGGGTTCGATCGCGTGCCGGTGGTCGCCCGCGTACGCGGGCTCGACGGGACCGAACGCTCTGTCGAGCTGCCTTTCGACCGCCTCGACGAAGGCCTGCGCGCCGGCGACCTGCTGCCGGCAATCGGCATCCGGCCGCACATCCCGCCGGTGATCGGCACCGTCGTCGCCGGCAGCGCGTCCGACGGCCGGCTCCAGCCGGGGGACCGGGTGCTCGCGGTCGATGGTCGCGCCGTGGTCGATTTCGCCCAGCTGCGGCCGCTGCTGCAGGAACTCGGCGCGCCGGGGCGGACGCTGGCCATCCGGGTCGAGCGCGATGGCCGCCGGATCGAAGTCCCGGTGGACCCGCGGCTGGGCGGCGACGGCGATGCGCCCGTCTGGCAGCTCGGCGTCGGGCCGGCACCGCTGGCCCAGACGGCGCTGCTGCGCCATGGTCCGCTCGACGCGATTCCGGCGGCGCTGGCGGCCACGTGGCAGACCGGCTCGGACGCGCTGGGGCTGCTGAAGCGGATGGTGCTGGGACGGGCTTCGCTGGAGAACATCTCCGGGCCGATCACGATCGCCCGCGTCGCCAACGTCAGCGCCGGGCTCGGCCTCGCGTGGTTCCTGAACTTCCTCGCGATCCTGTCCTTGAGCCTTTGCATCATGAACCTGCTCCCGATCCCCGTATTGGATGGGGGGCACCTGCTGTATTACCTTATCGAGCTGGTCAAGGGCGGCCCGGTCGGCGAGCGGGTGCTCGCGGCGGGCCAGTACGTCGGTCTGGCGTTCCTCGCCGGGTTGATGGGACTGGCCTTCTACAACGACCTGTTCCGGCCCGGGTTCTGACCTCCCCTCCTTACGCGGGCGCCCCGGCGCCCGTCACCAACGGATTGAAGATGACGCGACCCATTGTCCGCCGCTGCCTCCTGAGCCTCGCGCTCGCCGCCGCCTTCGCCGGCCCGGCCCAGGCCCAGAACTACGAGGCGTTCACCGTCGCGGACATCCGCGTCGAGGGACTGCAGCGCATTTCCCCCGGCACCGTGTTCACGTACCTGCCGGTCGAGCGCGGCGACACGATCGACCGCACGCGTTCCGGCGAGGCGATCCGCGCGCTGTTCCGCACCGGCTTCTTCAGCGACGTGCGTCTCGAGCGCCAGGGCGACATCCTCGTGGTCGTGGTCGCCGAGCGCCCCGCGATCAACACGATCACGATCAGCGGCAACAAGGACATCCAGACCGAGGACCTGACCGAAGGCCTGCGCGGCATCGGCCTGGCCGAAGGCGAGACGTTCAATCCGCTCAACCTCGACCGCGTGACGCAGGAACTGCTGCGCCAGTACAACAACCGCGGCAAGTACAACGTCACGATCGTACCGACGATCACGCCGCTGGACCGCAACCGCGTCGACATCGCCATCGCGATCGCCGAGGGCAAGGCCGCGCGCATCCGCGACATCAACATCGTCGGCAACGAGTCGTACGCCGACGAGGAAGTGCGCCGCAGCTGGGAATCGAACACCAGCAACTGGCTGTCCTGGTACCGCCGCGACGACCAGTACTCGCGCGAAAAGCTCTCGGGCGACCTCGAGAAGCTGTCCAACTACTACCTCGACCGCGGCTACGTCGACTTCAACGTCGAATCGACGCAGGTCGCGATCAGCCCGGACAAGCGCGACATCTTCGTCACCGCCAACGTCGCCGAGGGCGAGATCTACACCGTCAGCTCGGTGAAGGTGAGCGGCGACACGATCCTGCCGCAGGAAGACGTCGAGAAGTTCGTCATCCTGAAGGAAGGCGACACGTTCTCGCGCGCGATGGTCGAGCTGACCACCGACGCGATCGTCGCCAATCTCGGCAACATCGGCTACGCGTTCGCGCAGGTGAACCCGGTGCCGGAGATCGACCGCGAGAAGCGCACCGTCGGCATCAACTTCTTCGTCGACCCGGGCCCGCGCGTGCAGGTGCGCCGCATCGAGTTCAAGGGCAATACCGGCACCGCCGACGAGGTGCTGCGCCGCGAGATGCGCCAGTTCGAGGGCGCGTGGTTCTCGCAGGCGGCG
>CBIHMN010000173.1:0-5097 GCA_966211005.1 uncultured Arenimonas sp. | reverse complement strand
TTGAACGGATCGACCCGATGGGCCTAGAGTCGTCGGGCGTAAGCATGCCTGTCTAATATCCAAGCGGCCGCTGAGGACTCGGTCAAATCCGCGTGCGCGGGTATCGCGGTTGGTACAAGGGGATGCTGACCATGCGCTTGGCAATCATTGTGTCATTCCTACTCGTGCTCTGTGGCTGCTCTACTGGCAGTGAATTCGTGCCGCTCTGCGACTTGAATACAGAAACTCTTGTTTCTTCAAGAGGCACCGCCGCGCTCTCCGCTTCGGTGCTTTCAGATCCACAGCATGGGTCCATCGTCTATGATGATCGTTGTCCAGCAGCAGTGTTCGAATTGGCGGAGCTTGGTTCCGGCGACGCGGGAGTCGAAGAGTTTCTTCGTGCCGCTCGCGGGGGACTTGCGCCGCGCCATTTCCGGCTGTCGGCGTTGGCCCGATTCCTTCCACCCGACGAAACCAATGACCGACCCGAACTAAGCAGGCCTCGCATCGAACTCCTTGAAATGGGCACTTATGAGCGTGTGGAATAACTCAATTGCCCTGGGTATGAAGGGGGCGGTGAGCTCTCTGCAACGATCAGGGCGCAATTGCGAGGAGTTTCCGAGAAACCATCGGTCGAGGACCTTTCGGTCAGCCGATCCAACAACAACCAGGGCGCCATCGACGGCAACATGAAGCTCGAGCGACCCCCGTTGTGAATCGCCCCGGCTTGTTCGGAGATTCACAGCGGGGAGCTTGACGGCCCGATTCAATCTCCTGCCAGTTCCAGAGCTCCGATACTGCCGGTGGAACCGGTTCGACGGGCTGTGCCGCGACCGCTCCAAGCAAGGCAGAATTGCGCGATGGCCCGCCTGCCCGACGCCTTCATCGACGACCTGCTCGCCCGCACCGACATCGTCGAGGTGGTCGGCAGCCGCGTGCCGCTGAAGCGCCAGGGCCGCGAGTACTCCGCGCGGTGCCCGTTCCACGACGAACGCTCGCCGTCGTTCACCGTGTCGCCGACGAAGCAGTTCTACCACTGCTTCGGCTGCGGCGCGCACGGCACCGCGATCAGCTTCCTGATGAATTACGACCGCCTCGAATTCCTCGACGCGGTCGAGGATCTGGCCAAGCGCGCCGGCATCGAGGTGCCGCGCGACACGCGGCAGGCGCAGGCGCAGGGCGATTCGCGCGAGCTGTACCAGGCCCTCGAGGCCGCGACGAAGTTCTTCCAGCAGCAGTTCGACGCGAACCCGAAGGCGCAGGCGTACCTGAAGCAGCGCGGCGTCGATGCCGAGAACCGCGCGCGCTTCGCGATCGGCTACGCGCCCGAGGGATTCAACGCGCTGCGCGACGCGCTCGGCACCGACGAGCGGCGGATGGCGCTGCTGGAGAAGGTCGGGCTGTTCTCGAAGAACGAGGCCGGCCGGATCTACGACAAGTTCCGCGGGCGCGTGATGTTCCCGATCCACGATCGCCGCGGCCGCGTGATCGCGTTCGGCGGGCGCGTGCTCGAGAAGGACGACGGCCCGAAATACCTCAATTCGCCGGAGACGCCGCTGTTCCACAAGGGCCGCGAGCTGTACGGCCTGTGGGAGGTGCGGCAGGCGCACGCGAAGATCCCGCGGCTGGTCGTGGTCGAGGGCTACATGGATGTCGTCGCGCTGTTCCAGTACGGCGTCACGACCGCGGTCGCGACGCTCGGCACCGCGACGACGCCCGACCACGCCGAACTGCTGTTCCGCAACGCGGCCGACGTGTACTTCTGCTTCGACGGCGACAAGGCCGGCCGCGGCGCCGCGTGGAAGGCGCTCGAATCGGTGCTGCCGCGGATGAAGGACGGCCGCCAGGCGTTCTTCCTGTTCCTGCCCGAGGGCGAGGATCCCGACACGATCGTGCGCAAGGAAGGCGCCGCCGGCTTCGACGCGCGTCTCGCGCAGGCGACGCCGCTGTCGGAATTCTTCTGGAACGAACTGGCGAAGGACGTGAGCCTCGCCGGCATGGAAGGCAAGGCGCGCCTCGCCGAGCGCGCGAAGCCGCTGCTCGCGCAGATCCCGGACGGCGCGTTCGGCGACCTGATGAAACAGCGCCTCACCGAGCTCACGGGCGTCGGCCGACGCGATGCGCCGGGGCCGAAGCCGGCGGCGCCGTCGTCGGTCGCGCGGCCGCACCGCACCGGTGCGGCGCCGAAGATCAGCCTCGTGCGCGCGGTGATCGGGCTGCTGCTGCAGAAGCCGTCGCTCGCCGAGGCGATCGAACCGCCCTATCTGTTCGCGACGCTGCGCCAGCCCGGCATCCCGCTGCTGATGGAACTGATCGCACTCGCGCGCGAGCGGCCCGGACTGGCGACCGGGGCGGTGCTGGAACATTTCGCCGGGCGCGAGGAGGAAGGCGCGCTGCACAAGCTCGCGCTGCAGGAAATGCCCGGCGACGAGAAGATCTGGCGGCAGGAAGTGGTGGACGCGGTCGCGCAGCTCGACCGGCAGACGCGGCAGCAGCGCGTCGACGAACTGCAGGCGCGGCTCGGCGACCTGCAACCGCACGAGAAGGATGAATTGCGGGAGCTGCTGACCGCGCGGCGATCCTGACGCGGGTCTCCCCGGGGCGGCCCTGCGGCGGTGACCGCCCGCCACCGGCTAAGCTCTGCCGACTTCCCCGGGGAGAACCACCATGCGCACCACCCTGCTCCGCCTCGCGCTCGCCGCGGCCATCGCCGCGCCCGCCTTCGCCGCCGAACCCGCCGCGGTCGTCCGCGAGGAGATCGGCAACCGCGTCAGCGAAAACGTGCCGGCGATTCCCGACGAGCTGCTCGACCGGCTCAACCGCTACCAGAACACCCGCGGCGCGTCGTTCGCGGGCTGGCTCGACGACGGCTCGATGCTGATCACCACGCGCTTCGCCGAAACGGCGCAGGCGCATCGCGTGCGGATGCCGATGGGCCTGCGCGAGCAGCTCACGTTCTTCCCGGAGCCGGTCGCGTCGGTGAACGCGGCGCCGGCGCCGGGCGCCGACGGCTTCGTCTACGGCAAGGACGTCGGCGGCGACGAGTTCTGGCAGCTGTACTGGTACGACCTCGGTACGCGCGAGTCGACGCGCCTGAGCGACGGCCAGCGCAGCCAGAACAATTCGCCGCTGTGGTCGGACGACGGGCGCTGGCTGGCGTGGTCGGGCACCGGCCGCAACGGCGCCGACTACGACCTGTACGTGCGCGACATGCGGTCCGGCGAGACGAGGCGCGTACTGGAGAAGGGCGGCCTGTGGGCGGCGATGGATTTCTCGGCCGACGGCAAGAAACTGCTGGTCGGCCGCTACGCGTCGATCAACGAGGCGTATCCCGGCGAACTCGACCTCGAAACCGGCGAACTGGAGATGTTCCCGGTGGAAGGCGGCAAGGCGGCGTTCGGCGCGTTCCAGTACGCGCCCGGCGGCGGCGTGTACTTCGTGTCCGACGAGAACCGGCAGTTCCTGACGCTGCAGAAGCACGTGCCACCGTTCTCCGCCGCGCCGACCGCGGTCAGCACCGTGCCGTGGGATGTCGAGGCGGTCGAGCTTTCGCCCGACGGTTCGCGGCTGGCGTACGTGACGAACGAGGACGGCGCTTCGAAGCTGCGCGTCGTGACCACCGACGGGCATCGCGAACTGCCGTTGCCGACGCTACCCGTGGGCGTGATCGGCGGCATCGGCTTCTCGCCCGATGGCGAGCGCCTCGCGCTGACGCTCAATTCGGCGACATCGCCGAGCGACGTCTACGCGATCGACCTCGACGCCGGCACGCTCGTGCGCTGGACGCAGAGCGAGGTCGGCGGCCTCGACGCGTCGACGTTCATCGCGCCGACGCTGGTGCGCTTCCCGACGTTCGACGACGTCGACGGCGCGAAGCGCACGATCCCCGCGTTCTATTACCGCCCGGAAGGCGACGGCCCGTTCCCGGTCGTGATCAACATCCACGGCGGCCCGGAATCCCAGGCGCAGCCGTATTTCAGCCCGGCGACGCAATACCTGGTGAAGGAACTCGGCGTGGCGGTGCTGGTGCCGAACGTGCGCGGCTCGTCGGGCTACGGCAAGGACTACCTGCTGCTCGACAACGCGATGAAGCGCGAGGATTCGGTGCGCGACATCGGCGCGCTGCTCGACTGGATCGAAACGCGCCCCGAACTCGATGCCGACCGCGTCGGCGTGCAGGGCGGCAGCTACGGCGGCTACATGGTGCTGGCGTCGATGATCCACTACAACGACCGCCTGAAGGCCGGCATCGACGTCGTCGGGATCAGCGACTTCCGCACGTTCCTCGCCAACACCGAGGACTACCGCCGCGACCTGCGCCGTGCCGAATACGGCGACGAGCGCGATCCGGAAGTCGGCGCCTACCTCGACCGCATCGCGCCGCTGCGCAACGCCGCGAAGATCAGCAAGCCGCTGTTCGTCGCGCAGGGCTTCAACGACCCGCGCGTGCCGTACACCGAGGCCGAGCAGATCGTGAAGGCGGTGCGCGGCAACGGCGGCGACGTCTGGTATCTGCAGTTCAACGACGAGGGCCACGGCTTCCGCAAGAAGTCGAACGCCGATTACTACGGCGCGGCCAGCGTGCTGTTCTGGGAGAAGTACCTGCTGGGCGAGTGATCCGTCGCGGAGGATCAGCGGCTCGGTGCCGCGCGGGGCGCGGCCGGTTGCGTCACCGGCGGCCCCATCGGCCGCGGGTGCCGGAATCCGGCGAACCCGGCGTGTTCCACGGCCCGCTCGTCGAGGTCGAACATCACCGGCACCAGCACCGTGGCCGCGACCGCGCGGCCGTCCTGCCGTGCGGGTTCGAACGTCCACTGCTTCACCGCGCGCACCGCGTTGATGCGGTACGCGCGCCCGAGATTGGTCTCGACGACGCGCGCGCGGTGCGGCCGGCCTTCGGCGTCCACCTCGACGCTGACGATCATCCGCGCGTCCTTCTCGGCATCGTAGTCTCGGTCGCGGGCGCGCCGCGGCGCGTCGGCCAGGTGCAGCCGCGCCACGCGCGGTGGCACCAGCGCGTCGGGCCCGGCGGCCGACGGTGACATCGCCGACGTCGCCTCCGGTAACGGCACGGGCGCGGGAGCCGGCGCGATCGTCGGCGCGATCGTCGGTTCGGCG
>CBIHMN010000172.1:0-5166 GCA_966211005.1 uncultured Arenimonas sp. | reverse complement strand
CCGCCCTCGGCGAGTATGGCAAACGCGGCCCGGCCGGCGCCACACGGGCTCCGGCGGGGAAAAAGCAGCGATATTTCCGCCGGTCTACTCTTCGGCGTCGTCTTCGCGGTCGGCGGCCGGATCGGGCTCCTCGCCCTCTTCCAGCGGCGTCGCGGTGCCGACGTCGATCTCGCCGCGCGGTACCGGCTCGGCGGGGCGCGGCGTCTCTTCCGGCGGAAGCTCGCCGCGCTCGACGGCGGCATCGGCGGCCGCGTCTTCCTGGACCATCCGCTCGGCCGCGCGGTTTTCGGAAACGCCGGTCGAGGCGCGGATCCGCTGGATCGCCGGGTCGGTCTGCGCGAGGACGGCGGCGGACGCGGCGAGGGTGCCGAGCAGGAGCAGCGGACGGACGATCGGGCGGATCATGGCGTTCTCCGGCAGCGGGGACGGGACCAGTGGACCGCATCGGCGGTGATGGCGACGACGATGCATGGCGCCCAGCCTGAACGCAACGGCCTGTTCAGGGGGCGGCAGGGCACCGCGGCACCGGTCGCACCGGCCCGTCGCGGCCGAGCGCGGCGAGATTCCATGCCGCCGGCGCGTACTCCGGATCCAGCGCCAGCGCGCACCGGAACGCATGGCGCGCGCCGGGCACGTCGCCGGCCTCGCGGCGCGCGAAACCGAGGTTCGTCCACGGCCGCGCCTTCGCCGGCGAGGTCGCGACGGTCGTGGTCCACAGCGCGATCTCGCTGCGGTAATCGGCGACGCGGTCGGCCGTGCGCGCGCCCGCCGCGAGCGCGAGCAGCCCGGCGAGCCCGAGCGCGAGCCGCCGCGACGGGACCGCGACCACCGCCACGGCGACGGCGAGCAGCGGCCCCGGAAGCGCCGCGTACAGATGCCGGTCGTTCGCGAGGTCGAAACGCGGCAGCAGCGAATTGGCCGGCGCGAGCTGCAGCAGGTACCACCCGAGCGCGAACGCGAGCCACGGCTGCGTGCGTCGCCGCCGCCACGCCACGACGGCGGCGACGATGAAGGCGACGACGACCATGACGTGGCGCGGCGCGAACGCGGCGGGCACGCGCACGTCGGGATCGATGTCGAGCACGCGGCCCGGCAGCGGGCCGGTCAGCAGGTACGCGTGCGCTTCGAGCTGGCCGAGCAGCTGCGCGCCGAGGCCGCGCGTCTGCAGGCTCCAGCCGAAGAAGCTGTGGTAACCGGGCGTGAGCCACGCCGCGAGCGCGACCAGCGGCAACAGCCACACGAGCGGGCGCAGCGGCGCCAGGGCGGCCCGCGCGTCGAGGCCCCCGCAGCGTGCCAGCAGCCACCACGCGACCGGGGCGACGATCGCCGTTTCACGCACGAGCACCGCGGCGACGAACGCGACGGTGCCGAGCCGCGAACCGCGGGACCAGGCGACCAGCGCGGCGAAAACCAGCGTGGTCGACAGCGCGATCGACCGGCCGCTGACGTAGGCCACCGCCTCGGTCGCGGCCGGATGCAGCGCGAACAGCGACGCGGCGAGGAACGCGGCGGCATCCGGCCGGACACAGCGTGGCGCGAGCCGCGGCACCCACGCGCGCAGCAGCGTCCACAGCGCGAGCGTCGCGCCGGCATGGATCGCGATATTCACCGCCCGGAACGCCGCCGGCGTCGGCGACGCGAGCCAGTTCAGCGTGTTGACCAGCTTCAGCAGCGGACGGATGCCCGGCTGTGCCTGCCACCACGCGGCGAGCGAATGTCCGCGCGCGTCGCCGACGATCGACCACCAGTCGTCGAAATGGAAGGGCCCGGCCAGCGCGGCGACGTAGACCACCAGCACCGCGCACACGAGCGCCGCACGCGCCGGAAACGAAGTCATCGCGGCGGCCGCGGTTCCTCGAACGCGAGTTCCAGCAGCCCGACGCTGTCCCACCAGCGATCGGGCGCATGCAGCAGGACCGCGAGCACCTGCACGCCGTCGCGTTCGACCAGCGCGACGAGGCACTGGCCGGCGCCGGGCGTCCAGCCGGTCTTCAGGCCGCGGGCGCCGTCGAGGCGGCCCAGCAGCGCGTTGGTCGATCGCAGGCGGAAAGCCCGCCCGTCGAGCGAGGCGATGCGCAGTTCGCGGCGCGTGGCGGCGGCGAGGACCGGCGCGTGCGCGATCGCCGCGCGCGCGAGCGTCGCGACATCGCGCGCGCTCGCGTACTGCGTCGGCGCGTCGTGTCCGCAGGCGTCGGCGAACGACGTGTTCCGCATCCCGAGGTCGCGCGCCTTCGCGTTCATCGCGACGACGAACGCGGCCTGGTCGCCCGCATGCCAGTCGGCGAGCGCGCGGCACGCATCGTTGGCGGACCGCACGAGCATCGCGTCGAACAGGTCGCCGGCGCGGAAGCGCTCGCCGGCGCGCAGGCCCATCCGCGCGCCGGTCTCGCGCGCGGCACCGGCGCTGGCCACGAGCGTGGCATCGAGATCGGCCGCCTCGGCGAGGATCAGCGCCGTCATCAGCTTCGTCAGGCTGGCCATCGGCAGGCGCGCGTCGGGCTGGCCGGCCCAAAGCGGCCGGCCGTCGACTTCGACCCAGTACGCCCGTGCCACCGCGGGGAACGCGTCGGGCGGAGACGCCGGCGCCGCCGAAGCCGCGCCGGCGAGCCACGCCGATACCAGCAGCAGCGCGGCGCACGCGCGGCGGCCGGCGGCGTGGCGACGGCCGGGCATCAACCGCCGATCACGTCGCGGACGCGGTCGCGCCACGACTTCTTCTTCGGCTCCTCGGCCGGCGGGGCGGCCGCAGGCGTCGTCGCCGGCGGAACGTCGGCGGCGCCCTGTCGACCACCGCGCAGCCGTTCCGTCGACCACGCGTTGCAGAAGCGCGTGTAGGGACTGGCGAGGTCGGCGGTGAAGCCGCGCGTGACGCAGTGCGTCTTCGCGGCCGCGGCCGCCTGCGCCGGGCAGTGGCGCACGACGAAATCGGGCGCGGAAGCCGGGTTCGCCTTCGTGCAGGCGCGCGCGATGCTCGCCGGGCAGTATTCGCCGATGAAGTCGAGGTCCGGCTGCGCTTCGGCGCGGGCGCAGGCCTTCGCCAGCACGGCCGCGCGCGGCATGCCGCAGCCCTGCAGCGCCTGCCACAGCGCACCGCCACCGGCGTCGCGCATCGCCTTGTCGGTGGCGTCGGCGCCGCGCAGCGCGGCCGGGTCGCCCGCGATCGCCGTCACGCGCGCACAGAATTTCGGCTTGTCCGACGCGCACATCGCGTCGGCGCCGAGGAAGCTTTCGTGCAGCATGTACGGGTTGCCCGGGGCGGCCAGCATCTGCCCGCAGCTCTGCGCGAGCATCGCGCGGCCCTTGGCCTCGGCGCCTTCGGTCGCGTAGTCGCACTCGCGCAGCTTGCGGCCCTCGAAGGTCATGGTCATGTCCATCGATTCGCCGCCCATGTCGGTCTTCGTGCGCATCGTGCCGCGATAGCCCTCGTTCGGCAGGCGCTCGAATTCGCCGCTGGCGGTCATCGGCGTGTCGCCGGTGCAGACCATCCGGAACGACGACTTGTTGCCGGCCACGCGGAAATCCTCGATGCGGCAGTTCTCGTCGTGCGGCACCATCTTCTCGCTGGCGGTGTCCTTCGGCCCGCAGACTTCGGTGGTGCGTGGCGGCATCGAGAACGGCATGCCGACGACTTCCATCTTCGTGGTGACGCTGTAGAGGTTGCCGGTGCCCGCCTGCGCGGAGGCGGCGGCGAGCGTGAGCAGGGCCGCGGCGAGCGCCGGGGCACGGAATCGGATCGGGTTCACGGGAAATCTCCGGAAAGGGGGATCACCCGAAAGCGGGAAGCTTCCTCGCCACCGGGGTCAGCCGGAGCCGAACGTAATCGGGCAGCCCATCCGGCCGGTACGGGGGCGGCGCCTCGCCGCGGACCAGCGGCTGCAGGTAGCGGCGGCACGCGGCGGTGATGCCGAAGCCGCTGCGATCGATGAACGATTTCGGCATCTTCTTCTCGGCATTGGCGATGTCGGCCAGCGGGGCCGGCGCCACCTTCCACCGGTACGGGCGGTCGGCGGTGCGGACGATCACCGGCATCGTGCCGTTCATGCCCTTCAGCGCGTATTCGACCGCTTTCGCGCCGACCGCCTGCGCATGCGCGAGGTCGGTCTTCGAGGCCACGTGGCGGGCCGAGCGCTGCAGGTAGTCGGGCACGGTCCAGTGCACCTTCAGCCCCAGCCGGTCCTTGACGATGCCGGCGACGAGCGGGCCGACGCCGCCGAGCTGGGAATGGCCGAACGCGTCCGTGCCGCCGCCGGCGTCGGCGACGAAACGGCCGTCGGGATGCCGCAGCCCTTCCGAAACGACGACCACGCACCAGCCGACCTTGCGCACGACGGCCTGCACCCGTTCCAGGAATTTCGCCTCGTCCCACGCGATCTCGGGGAACAGGATGACCTGCGGCGCGTCGTCGCGGCCGTCGCCGGCCAGCCCCCCCGCCGCCGCGAGCCAGCCGGCGTGGCGCCCCATCGCCTCGTAGACGAACACCTTGGTGGACGTGTCGGCCATGGCCGCGACATCGAGCGCCGCCTCGGCGACCGAGACGGCCGTGTACTTCGCCGCCGATCCGAATCCCGGGCAGGCGTCGGTGACGACGAGATCGTTGTCGACGGTCTTCGGCACGCCGATGCAGGTGAGCGGGTAACCCGACGATTCCGCCATCCGCGACAGCTTCAGCGCGGTGTCGGCCGAGTCGTTGCCGCCGTTGTAGAGGAACCAGCGCACGTCGTGCGCCTGCAGCACGTCGAGCACGCGACGGTACTTCGCCGCGTCCTTCTCCAGCGTGCCGAGCTTGAACCGGCACGAGCCGAAGGCGCCGCCCGGCGTGTGCGCGAGCGCGCGGATCGCCGCGGTGCTTTCCTTCGACGTGTCGATCAGGTCCTCGCGCAGCACGCCGAGGATCCCGTTGCGCGCCGCCAGTACCTTCACCTTCTTCGCCCGGGCCGCCTCGATGACGGCGCCGGCGGTGGCGTTGATCACGGCGGTGACGCCGCCGGACTGCGCGTAGAGGAGCGTTCCCTTGCCCATGGTTTTCCCGCTTTTCGTTGACTCGGCGCGCCCCGGCCGGTAGCGTTTCCCGGTCCGCACGGCCTGTCGGCGGCCCCACTATAGCCAAACGGGGTGATGACGGCGCCGTGCGATCTCGTTTTCAGGCTTCGGTGATCGCATGCGACT
>CBIHMN010000171.1:0-5185 GCA_966211005.1 uncultured Arenimonas sp. | reverse complement strand
ACAACGACATGAACAAGCTGGCGATGCAGGTCGTGAAGCCCGGCGGCCTGCTGCTCACCTGTTCGTGCACCGGCCTCGTGAGCGAGGACGAATTCCTCGACATGCTCCGCCGCGCCGCGTTCTATTCCGGCCGCACGGTGCAGATCCTGAAGGTGTCAGGCGCCGGCGGCGACCACCCGGTGATGGCCCACGTCAAGGAATCGCGCTACCTGAAGGCCGTCCTCTGCCGCGTCCTGTAGGAGCGGCTCCACCCGCGACCCGCCGATGACCCTCCCTGCCGCGGCGCCCGCCGCCCGCCCCGCCGCGATGATCTTCATCTTCATCACGGTCCTGATCGACATCCTCGCGTTCGGCCTGATCATCCCGGTGCTCCCGCACCTGGTGGAGGAGTTCGTCGGCGGCGACACCGCGACCGCGGCGTGGTGGGTCGGCGTGTTCGGCACCGTGTTCGCGGCGATCCAGTTCCTCGCGACCCCGGTGCAGGGCGCGCTGTCGGACCGCTTCGGGCGCCGGCCGGTGATCCTGCTGTCGTGCCTCGGCCTCGGCCTCGATTTCATCTTCATGGCGGTCGCGAACTCGCTGCCGTGGCTGCTGGTCGGCCGCGTGATCTCGGCGCTCACCGCCGCCAGCTTCTCGATCGCCAACGCGTACATCGCCGACGTGGTGCCGGCGGAGAAACGTGCGAAATCCTATGGCCTGCTCGGCGCCGCGTTCGGGCTCGGTTTCATCGTCGGCCCGGTGGTCGGCGGCGTACTGGGCGACATCGACGTGCGCGCGCCGTTCTGGGCGGCAGCGGCGCTGGCGCTCGGCAATTTCCTGTACGGCCTGTTCGTGCTGCCCGAATCGCTGCCGAAGGAACGCCGCTCCGCGCGCTTCGACTGGGCGCACGCGAACCCGGTCGGCGCGCTGGTGCTGCTGCGCCGCTACCCGCAGGTGTTCGGGCTGGCCGCGGTCATCTTCCTCGACGCGCTCGCGCACTACGTGTTCCCGAGCGTGTTCGTGCTGTTCGCCGACGTGCGTTACGAGTGGGGCATCAAGCAGGTCGGCTACGTGCTGGCGCTCGTCGGCCTGTGCACGACCATCGTCCAGGCCGGGCTGATCGGCCGCATCGTGAAGGCCCTCGGCGAACGCCGCGCGCTGCTGCTCGGCCAGTGCGCCGGCCTCGCCGGCTTCCTGCTCTATACGTTCGCCGGGCAGGGCTGGGTGTTCCTGCTCGGCATCCCGGTGATGGCGTTCTGGGGCCTCGCCAACCCGTCGGTGCAGGCACTGGCGACGCGCGATGTCGATCCGCGTGAACAGGGCCGCCTGCAGGGTGCGTTCATGAGCCTCGCGAGCCTGTGCGGCGTGTTCGCGCCGCTGCTCTACGCGTCGGTGTTCGCGGCCTCGATCGACCCGGACGCGGCGTGGCACTTCCCCGGCGCGCCGTTCGCGCTGGCGTCGGCGATCGTCGCGCTGGCGCTCGTGGTCTCGGAACGGGCGACCCGACCCCGCCCGGCGGTCTAGACTGTCGGCCCGGGATCCGGGCCGCACGGCCGCCGCGATCCAGCCCCCGACGGAGCCGCCATGTCTTCCGATCCGACGACGCCGATCGATCCGGTCGAACCCGGCGTGAGCCGCGAACAGGCCGAGGACGCCGTGCGCGTGCTGCTGCGGTGGGCCGGCGAAGACCCGACGCGCGAGGGCCTCGTCGACACGCCCAAGCGCGTCGCCAAGGCCTACCGCGACTGGTTCAGCGGCTACGCGATCGACCCCACCGAATACCTCGCGCGCACGTTCGAACAGGTCTGCGGCTACGACGAGCTGATCGTCCTGCGCGACATCGAATACGAATCGCACTGCGAGCACCACATGGCGCCGATCATCGGCAAGGTGCACGTGGGTTACCTGCCCGACGGCAAGGTGGTCGGCATCAGCAAGCTCGCACGCGTCGTCGAGGCGTACGCGCGCCGCTTCCAGGTGCAGGAGAAGATGACCGCGCAGATCGCCCGCTGCATCCAGGACGTGCTGCAGCCGCGCGGCGTCGGCGTCGTGGTCGAAGGCGCGCACGAATGCATGACCACGCGCGGCATCCACAAGCGTGGCGTCAGCATGGTCACGTCGAAGATGCTCGGCACGTTCCGCGACGACGCGCGCACGCGCGCCGAGTTCCTGCAGTTCATCGACGTCGGACCGGGAAGGTGAGCGCGCGATGACCGACCCCCGCGCCCCGCTGCTGGCGCTTCGTGCCGCGATCGGGCAGGCCCCGGCGCTGCCCGAACGCGCCGAATGGCTGGCGCGGATCGACGATGCGCTCGCCGCGTTGCCGGCCACGCGCGTCGGCGCGACGCCCGACGCGCCCGCGACGAACGGCGCCGAACTGGACCGCCTGCGCCAGGACGTCGAGGACGCCGAACACGCCCGCGATGCCGCGAACCTGCAGCGGATGAAGGTCGCCGGCCAGCTCAACACGCTGCACAAGAGCCTCGCCGCCGCGGCGCCCGAGGTGTCGTCGGGGAAAGACGCGCAGAGCGACGCGCTGCGCCGCATCGAATGGCTCGCGCAGCACGGCGGCGGCGGCGACGACAGCGCCGAGGCCGTGAAGGCCGCCGAGATGGACGCGCCGATGCCGTCGCGCGCGGTGCTGGAGGCGGTCGCCGCCGGCGAGCGCAGGTTCACCAAACCGCAGCTGGAGTTCAGCATCGCCGAAGCGATGGTGCTGACCGGCTGGGCGCAGACGCCGCTGGAACTCACCGCGAACGGCGAGCCGTGGCTCGCGACGCTGATCCTGAAGAACCACGCCGACGCATGATCGAGCGCGGCGTCGCGGGTCCGGACGAGGTCGTGCTCGCGTTCATTCGCGCCGAGATCGATTCGCCGCGCTTCGGCCCGGTATACACCGGCATCCTGGCGCGCGCCGGACGCGACCGCGCGACGATCGTCGACCACCCCGACCGCACCGACGCCGCCGCCAGCCACTTCCGCCACGCGATGCTGAAGTCCATCCGCGGCTGGGACGACGACAGGCTGCTTTTCACCGGCTTCCCCGACGACACGCAGTGGCGCCGCGTCGAACTGGAGCCGGCGGAAGTCGCCGACCTCCGTTACGCGAACCACGGCACGTGGCGGACGCTGTCGGGCGGCAGCCGGCGCGTCGCCGACGGCGCGGCCAACCTCGGCGCGGTCGATGCGCCCGAAAACGCGAACGCGAACGTGCGCGCGGTGGCGGCCGCGATGGCCTCCGGGCACCGCTACCCGCCGCTGGTGATCGTGCAGGGCCCCGACGGCGCGACGGTCCTCGTCGAAGGCCATACCCGCGCGACCGCGCACGTCGCCGCAGGCATCACCACGCGGTTGCCGGCGCTGCTCGGCACCTCGTTCCACATGACGCGCTGGGCGTATTACTGATCGTCGACCAGGTCGCCGAGTTCGCGCTGCGCTTCGCGCAGCGATCTCCCCGACGCATCGTTGAAGAACCGGTCCGGGAAGCGCCACGTCAGCCAGCCGACGCCGGCCGCCATCGCCACACCGACGGCCAGGTTCGCCAGCACCGACCACGGGTTCGTCGTCCACGCATCGATGCCGACCGCGGCCGCCGCCGCGAAGATCACCGGCACCCAGACCACGAACCCCGCCATCAGCAGCCAGCGCTCGCTGCGCACGCGCAGCCAGGCCAGCTGCACCAGCCGCCGCTGCACGGTGACCACCGGCTGCCGGTAATCCACGCGCCACACCGCCATCAGCTGCGTCGCCGCGAGAATCAGCAGCGCGAGGCCGTAGAGATGGATCGCGATGCCGTAGACGACCAGATGCGTCGCGTCATCGAGGTGGCCGACCCAGTACGGCCCGGCGAACAGCACGATGCCGACACCGACCACCAGCTGCACCATCTGCCCGATCGTCAGCCCGCGCAGCCGCGCGCGCACCGTATCGAACGCGCGGTGCTCGCGTTCGCGCCGCGCATGCCGTTCGAGGCCCGCGAGGCGCTCGTCGAGGCCCTGCCACGCGCGTTCCAGTTCGCTCATTTCCATGGTGTCCTCCAGGTTCCGGTCACGCGCCGCTGTCGCGGCGCAGCTGCTGGCGGATCCGGCCGAGCCGGGTCGCCACGTTCGATTCGCTCAGGCCCAGCACCTCGCCGCTGTCGCGATGGCCGACGCCGTCCAGGTGCAGCAGCAGCAGCGCGCGGTCGAGCGGCGCGAGCGCCTGCATCGCCCGGCGCACCAGCGCCAGCCGCTGCCGCGTTTCCGCGTCGACGTCCGCGTCGCCGACGAGGTCCTCGTGGCGCTCCTCGAGCGGGTCGGCCACGGGCCGCCGCGATTCGCGACGGCGGTGGCTGATCGCCACGTTCAGCGCGACGCGATACATCCACGTCGAAAACGGCCGGTCCGGCGTGTAGCCGGGCCACGCGCGCCACAGCTGCAGCGAGATCTCCTGCATCAGGTCGGCGCGGTCGTCGGGGTCGCGGGCATAGCTCGCGGCGACCTTGCGCAGGATCCCGCGGTGCGCGGCGATCCGCGCTTCGAAGCCGGGCGCGTCGGTGGCGGGCGGGGAGGTCGGCATCGGGGTCGTCGTCGGGCGGTCCATGTGCGGGTGATTCGCCGGCTGACGGAAATCATCACACCTCGCGACGCACGACACCGGGGCTCACCCCGGGTATCGGAAATGACTGCATTACGATGCGCCGCCCGCGCGCGAGCGCGGTTTTCCGTCGACGATGCGTCGGCGCCGACGGAACCTCGACGACGCTTTCCAGGAGATCCTGCATGCTCTTTTCCCCCCTCCGCGCGGGTATTCGCGGCCTCGCCGCCGTCGCGCTGCTTTTCGTCGCGCCCGCCGTGTCGGCGCAGTCGTCGCTCGTGTTCACCGGTGACGCCGGCGACTACATCAGCCAGGGCCAGACCTGGAGCTACACCGACGGCGTCGACGGCACCGCGAGCAGCGACCTGCGCGTCGTCCACGTCGCCGTCTGGACCGACACGTGGTGGAACCTCGAATTCGCGGCGCCGGCGGGCTCGCAGCTTCTGCCGGGCGTCTACGAGGGCGCGACGCGTTACCCGTTCCAGGCCGACCACACGCCGGGCCTGAGCCTTTCCGGCGACGGCCGCGGCTGCAACACGCTCACCGGCCGCTTCGAGGTGCACGAGGCCGAGTACGGCCCGTTCGGCTACCTGGTCCGCTTCCGCGCGAGCTTCGAGCAGCACTGCGAAGG
>CBIHMN010000170.1:0-5195 GCA_966211005.1 uncultured Arenimonas sp. | reverse complement strand
GACGTCGAGTCGGTGCCGGCGGTCGAGCGCATCGCGCGCGAGATCCTCACCGCGTTCTCGATGCCGCTGGAGGTCGACGAGCGCCATGACGTGTCGATCACCCCGTCGCTCGGCATCAGCCTGTATCCGGACCACGCACTGGTGCCGACCGACCTGCTGAAGTTCGCCGACACCGCGATGTACCAGGCGAAGGCGGAAGGCCGGAACACGTACCAGATCTACAACGAGACGATGGATGCCGAATCGCGCCGGCGCGCGACGATCCTCGCCTCGCTGCGCAAGGGCATCGACCGCGGCGAGTTCCGCCTCGTCTACCAGCCGCGGATGGCGCTGGCGGACGGGCGCATCACCGGCGTCGAGGCGCTGCTGCGCTGGCACAGCGCCGAGCTGGGCGAGATCAATCCGGTCACGTTCGTGCCGCTCGCCGAGGAATCGGGCCTGATCCTGCAGATCGGCGAATGGGTGCTGGCCGAGGCGCTGCAGACGCTCAAGCGCTGGCGCGCGAACGGGCTGCACGAGATCTCCATCGGCATCAACGTGTCGGTACTGCAGCTGCTGCGCGGCAACCTGCCCGAAGTGCTGCGCACGCTGATCCACGATCTCGGCGTGCCGGCCAGCCGCATCGAGCTGGAGGTCACCGAATCGATGGTGATGCAGAACGCCGAGCAGACCACGCACGTGCTCAACGAGCTGCGCAAGCTAGGCGTCACGCTCGCGATCGACGACTTCGGCACCGGCTATTCGTCGCTCGTGTACCTGAAGCGGCTGCCGATCGACACGCTGAAGATCGACAAGGAATTCATCGGCGACCTGACGCGCGACCCGGACGACGAGGCGATCACCGCGACCGTGATCACGATGGGCCACTCGCTCGGCCTGAACGTCATCGCCGAAGGCGTGGAGAGCGAACAGCAGCTGAGCTACCTGCGCGAACAGGGCTGCGACGAGATCCAGGGCTTCTGGCTGTCGCCGCCGCTCGACGCGCACCGCTGCCTCGCCTTCATCCGCAGCTGGCAGCCGAGCACGGTGGCGGCGATTCCGGCGCCGTATTGACCGCCTCCCCCGGCGCACGGACACTTCCCCGCGATGAACCCGACCGACCCCGTCGAACAGCTGCAGGCCCTGGCCGAACGCTTCGAGCGCCTCGCCGAGCAGCACCGTCGCCTGCTGGAGGAGAACCGCAGCCTGCGCCACGGCCAGGAACAGCTGGTGTCGGAGCGCGCGCAGCTGCTGAACAAGAACGAGCAGGCGCGCTCGCGCGTCGAAGCGATGATCACGCGGCTCAAGTCGCTGGAGAACAACGCGTGAGCGAGCCGGTCAACGTCCGCATCCTCGACCGCGAGTTCACCGTCGGCGTCGAACCGGGCGAGCGCGACAGCCTCGTCGCCGCGGCCACGCTGCTCGATTCGCGGATGCGCGAACTGCGCGGCAGCAACCGCATGGCGGCGCTCGACCGCGTCGCGGTGCTCACCGCCCTCAACCTCGCGCACGAGCTGCTGCAGCTGCGCACGCAATCCGAGCAGCGCGACCAGGCGATCAACCGCACGCTGGGTGAACTGAACCGGAAGCTGGACGGACTTTTCGACGCGCCGCGCTGACCGGTTCACGATTTTTTTCGGTGACCGGCCCTATACTCCCGACCGTCCTCTGCCGTGTTGGACAGCGTGTCGAACATTGCGCCTTGTCCCATAAACACGACCCGGGAATCCGGCCCGACCGTGGTGTGCATGTCCGCCCCCGTGCGGAAAGCCTGAAGCGGCGGTCCGGGTACCCACTTGATCCTTGGGATCAAGGTCGTTTGGCACGCATCGGCATGGTGGAGGAACTTTCTTGAAGCCGACCCGGGCCGCGACACGTCGAGAGATGCGCGCGGCCCGTGCCGCATTGGGCGTCCCGCAACGCCTCGCCGCCGCCGACGCGGTGGCCGCCGCGGTCGCCGCGCGTCCGGAGCTGCGCGCCCCGGGCTATGTCGCCGGTTACTGGGCGGTCGGCGGCGAGTTGCCGCTGCACCGCGTGCAGACGCAGCTGGCGCCCGGCCAGGTGTGGTGCCTGCCGGTGGTGCAGGGCGACGCGACGCTGCGGTTCGCACCGTGGCGCGCCGGCGACGCGACGGTCGCGAACCGGTTCGGCATTCCCGAACCCGCGGTCGACCCCGCCTCGACGCTCGACGCGACCGAACTGGCGGTCGTGCTCGTGCCGCTGGTCGCGTTCGACGACGCCGGCCACCGGCTCGGCATGGGCGGCGGCTACTACGACCGCACGTTCGCGTTCCGGCGCACGACCGCGGCGCCGCCGTGGCTGGTCGGCGTCGGTTACGCGCTGCAGCAGGTGGCGGACGCCGATGCGCAGGACTGGGACGTGCGGCTGGACGCGGTCGCGACCGAGCGCGGCTGGCACGGCCCGGCCTTCCGGCGATAATGCGCGCATGAAGCACTGGCTGATGAAGTCCGAACCGGACGAGTTCTCGATCGGGATGCTGAAGCGGCGCGGCAGCGAGCCGTGGACCGGCGTGCGCAACTACCAGGCACGCAATTTCATGAAGCAGATGAAGCGCGGCGACCCGGTGCTGTTCTATCACTCCAGCTGCGCGGTGCCGGGCGTGTACGGCGTCGCGGAAGTGGTGGCCGAGGCGTATCCGGACCCCACGCAGTTCCGGAAGAAGTCGCCCTACTTCGACCCGAAGAGCACGCCCGAGGAACCGCGGTGGTGGTGCGTCGACGTCGGCTACGTGCGGACGCTGGCCGAGCCCGTCACGCTCGAGCGCCTGCGCGCCGACGCGGAATGGTTCGGCGAGTTCGCGCTGCTGCAGCGGGGCAATCGACTGTCGGTGCTGCCGGTGTCGCCGGCGGAGTACCGGCGCATCCTTTCCTTCGAAGCCTGACCGGAGCCCGCCGATGTCCCGCGACGCGCAGAAGAAACTCGCCGCCGAGAAGGCGCTGGAATTCGTCGAGGAGGGCAGTGTCGTCGGCGTCGGCACGGGCTCGACCGTCGCATTCTTCATCGACGGCCTGGCGCGGATGAAATCGCGGCTCGAAGGCGCGGTGTCCAGTTCCGAGCAGAGCTCGCGGCTGCTGATCGGCCACGGCATCCCGGTGCTCGACCTCAACGCGGTCGGCCCGCTGAAGCTGTACGTCGACGGCGCCGACGAATGCGACCCTTACAACCGGCTGATCAAGGGCGGCGGCGCGGCGTTGACGCGCGAGAAGATCATCGCCGAGGCGAGCGAGCGGTTCGTCTGCATCATCGACGAGGCCAAGCAGGTCGAACTCCTCGGCCGGTTCCCGCTGCCGATCGAAGTGGTGCCGATGGCGCGCAGCCTCGTCGCCCGCGCGATCGTCGCGCTCGACGGCCAGCCCGTCTGGCGCGAAGGCGTCGTCACCGACAACGGCGGCTGGATCCTGGACGTGCACGGCTGGCGCATGACCGACCCGGTCGGCCTCGAGGCGAAGCTCAACCAGATTCCCGGCGTGATCAGCGTGGGCCTGTTCGCGAAACGACCGGCGGACGACGTGATCATCGGCGACCAGCTGCGCTCGAAGCGCCTGTAACGCGGGCCACCATCGGACTCTCTGGAGGAGAGCCCCCTTGGTAAGGGGGCGCGCCGAAGGCGCGGGGATCGGTAGTGATGAGCGTGGGGCCCGCGGTTCGCGCAGCGAACCGTGGGAGTTCCCGAGCGAATGCTCAGGAACTCGCCGCCAGAAGCCGCAGCATCGCCCCCAACCCGCCGTGCAGCGCGCTCACCTCGTAGCCGAGGCGCTTGAGCACGAACGCGGCGGCCGCGGAACGCTCGCCGGTATTGCAGTACACGACGACGCGGCTGCCGGACGGCACCAGGTTCGCGATGTCCTCGCGCAGGCGGTAGAGCGGCACGTTCAGCGAACCGTCGATCGCGCGCTGCTCGTGTTCCTCGGGCATCCGCACGTCGAGCAGCGTCGCGCCGGCCTGCGCGAGGCGGGCGGCTTCCGCCGGCAGCACCCAAGACAGCATCGGCGGTTTCAGCACCGCCTCGAACTGCTCGCGCGACAGCCGCATCAGCTGGCCGCCCTGCATCATCCGCACGGTGGCGTTGCGCGGCAGGTTCGACAGCAGCGCGTCCTCGCCGAACGTGTCGCCTTCGCGCAGGTACGCGACCACCTGCGGCGCGCCGTCGAGATACTTCGACACCGACGCCGTGCCCTCGCGCACCACGTAGAAATAGTCGGGCGCGTCGCCTTCGCGCATCACCACTTCGCTCGGCTTCACGGTCACCGGCTGGAACATCTGGAACATCTTCTCGATGTTGCCGGTCGGCAGCCGCGTGAACGCCTGGCTGCGCAGCAGCCGGAACACCCAGTTGTTGCCACCGGGCGACGTGCCGAAGTGGCGGTAGTTCTCGTCGCGGCTCAGCTGGTCCCACGTGATCAGCTTCTCGAGGTAGCGGCGGTCGATCCGCATCACCTTGGCGCGGCCCGAAACGACCTTGGCGGTGAAGCGGCGCGGCACCGCGTCGTTGAGCGAATAGCGCCCGTGCGGTGCGCTGGCGAGATGCGCGACGACGCGACCGTCGGGGTACGTGCAGCGCAGTTCGCCTTCGAGCAGGTAGACCGTGTCGTCGTCGAGGTCGCCGGACTCGAACACGTTCTCGCCGCGCTGGTAGTCGGACACCATCGCCTCGCGCGCGAGCTGCTCGCGGGTTTCCTGCCGCAGCGATTCGAGCGGGAAAAGGCGGGCGAGGCTGTCGGCGGGTACGGGCATGGGTGGTGGCTCCGGGTGACGCGGTTCGAACGGAGTCTAGCGCCGGCGACGTGTCGTTTGGAAACGCGGCAACGAGGTTCGACTTTCCTCGCCCCGGCCACAACGAAAATGGGCCCCCTTTGCAGGGGGCCCATTCTCGTTGTGGCTGGGGGACTAGGATTCGAACCTAGATAGGCAGAGTCAGAGTCTGCAGTCCTACCATTAGACGATCCCCCAATTCCGGGACCGCGCCAGTCTACGCAGCGATCAACGCTTCGAGAACTGGGTCGCGCGGCGCGCCTTGTGCAGGCCGACCTTCTTGCGCTCGACTTCGCGCGCGTCGCGCGTCATCAGGCCGGCCTTGCGCAGGTCGCCCTTGAGCGTGTCGTTGTACTCCACCAGCGCGCGGGCGATGCCGAGGCGGATGGCGCCGGCCTGGCCGGTGATGCCACCGCCCTCGACCGTGACCGTGATGTCGAACT
>CBIHMN010000169.1:0-5217 GCA_966211005.1 uncultured Arenimonas sp. | reverse complement strand
CGACAGCAGCTGCTCGATCTCGGTGCGCGCGACGTGGGCCAGCGTCGCGCGCAGCAGCTCGATCAGGTCCGGATTGCGCTTGTTCGGCATGATCGACGAGCCCGTCGTGTACTGCGCGGGCAGCGCGACGAAGCCGAATTCGCTGGTCGTGAACAGACTCAGGTCCCAGGCGAGGCGACGCAGGTCGCCGATCGCGGCGCCGAGCGCGTCGATCGCCGCGAGTTCGAATTTTCCGCGCGACAGCTGCGCATAGACCGGGCTCAGCTGCTGCCGCGCGAATCCGAGCTCCGCCGCGACGCCGTCGCGGTCGAGCGGCAGGTTGACGCCGTAACCGGCGGCGGTGCCGAGCGGATTGGCGTCGATCCATGCGCGCGTGTCGCCGGCACGCACCGCGTCGTCGATGAACGCCTCGGCATAGCCGGCCCACCACATGGTCGTCGACGACACGACCGCGCGCTGCAGATGCGTGTAGCCGGGCATCGGCAGTGACTCGGATTCCGCCCGGTCGAGACAGGCACCGGCGACGGCGATGCAGTGCGCGCGCGCGTCGCCGAGCCTGTCCTTGAGCCAGAGCCGCGTCGCGACCAGGATCTGGTCGTTGCGGCTGCGGCCGGTGTGGATCTTGCGGCCGACGTCGCCGAGGCGCTCGACCAAGCGCGATTCGATCGCCGAATGGCCGTCCTCGAAACGATCGTCGAGCACGAACGCGCCACTGGCGAGGTCGGCGGCGAGCGCATCGAGCTCGCGACACAGCGCCGCGGCCTCGTCGTCTTCCAGCACGCCGATGCGCGCGAGGCCATTGGCGTGGGCCTTGCTCGCGACGATGTCGTGGGCGATGAATTCGCGGTCGAGCAGCACGTCGTCGCCGGCGAGGAAGCGCTGGATGCGCGGGTCCACCTGCACGCCGTCCTTCTGCCACAGCAGGTCGCTCATGCGTCGCGCTCCCCGGTCGGAATGCCCATGGTCTCCGCCAGCCCGAAGGCGAGGTTGAGGTTCTGCAGCGCCTGCGTGGCGGCACCCTTCAGCAGGTTGTCGAGCGTCGCCACCACCACGAGGCGCCGGCCGTCGTCGGCGAGCGCGAAGCCGCCGATCTCGACGTGGTGGCGGCCGGCGATCGCGGCGACCCATGGCGCCTCGTCGACGACGCGCACCAGCGGTTCGCGGAGGTAATGCGCCTCGAACCGGGCGCGCACGGCCGCGGCATCGAACGCGCGGTGCAGATGCAGGTTCGCGGTGAGCGTGAGGCCGCGGAAATGCGGCGCGACATGCGGCATGAACTCGATCGCATGGCCGAGCTGGCGCGCCACCTCGCGGCCATGCAGGTGGCCGGTCAGCGCGTACGGCATCAGGTTGTCGCGCAGGGCGGCCGGGTCGTTCCTCGGCGATGGCGTCGTGCCGGCGCCGGAATGGCCCGAAACGCCGAAGCACTGCACCGGTCCGGCCAGCGCGTCGCACATCGGCGCGATCGCCAGCTGCATCGCGGTCGCGTAGCAGCCCGGGTTGGCGATGCGGCGCGCGCCGGTGGCCTGTTCTCGCGTCAGCTCCGGGAGCCCGTAATGCCAGGCATCGTCGAACCGGTGGTCGGCGGAAAGGTCGACGATGACCGTCCCGGGCGCGGCGGCGTCGACTTCGGCGACGAACGGCGCCGCCATCCCGTTCGGCAGCGCGAGCACGAGCGCGTCGACGCCTTCGCGCGCGGCCTGCGCCGGACCGAGGCTGACGTAGTCGAGCGCGCCGGCGTAGCCCGGTTCATGCGCCGCGAGCGGCTGCCCTGCCCGCTCCCGCGACGACACGAAAGCCAGTTCGAACCGCGGGTGACCGGCGAACAGCCGCACCAGTTCGGTGCCGGTATGCCCGCGTGCGCCGACGAGGCCGACGGTGATCGGCGCGCTCATCGCGCGGTCCCGTATTCGAGGCGATGGTCGAGGCCGCGCCGCACCGTCGGCCATTCGCAGTCGAGGATCGAATAGACCACCGTGTCGCGCAGGTGGCCGTCGGGCATTCGCATCTGCCGTCTCAGGATGCCGTCGAAATGCGCGCCGAGCCGCTCGATCGCGCGGCGCGAACGGTGGTTGAACGCGTGGGTGCGGAACTCGACCACGGTGCAGCCCATGGCGTCGAACGCGTGCCCGAGCAGCAGCCGCTTGGCTTCGGTGTTCAGCGCGGTGCGCTGCGCCCGCGCGGCGTACCACGTGTAGCCGATCTCCAGCGACGGGATCGACGGGTCGAGCCGGAAGTAGCGCGTGCTGCCGACCGGCTCGCCGTGCGCGTCGCGCACGAGGAACGGCATCGCGGTGCCGGCCTCGCGCTCGGCGAGCGCGCGCGCGACATAGGCGCGCACCGTTTCGGGACCCGGCACCGACGTGTACCACAGATGCCACAGTTCGCCGTCCGCCGCCGCCTCCAGCAGGGCATCGACATGCCCGGCCTGCAGCGGCTCCAGCGTGACGTGCCGCCCGCCGAGGATCGGCGGAATCGTCCAGTTCGGATTGGTCGCGTGCAGCATGTCAGCCCTTCAGCGTCGCCGGCCGGGCCCGGCAATGGTCCACGGCGAAGCGTATCGCGTCCCAGTCGGCCAGGCCGTACCAGAACACGTTCCAGCGCGGGCCCTTGATCGCGCCGTCCGCCTCTTCGAAGTAGAACTCGTTCACCGGGTTGCCGGTGCGCGAGCGCCAGAACAGCGCCGGCGTCTGCGCCCGCATCACCTGCCACGCGGCCCGCCCGAGCCCTTCGCCCTGCGCGTCGTCGCTGACCGCGAACTTGTCGAGATGGGCGATGCCGTTCTCCTCGGTGAGCACCAGCGCCGCGCGGTAATGCTCGCTCACGTACGCGCGCAGCAGCCGCGTGCGGCGGAAGTAGTCGGCGTCGAGCTTGCGGCGGAAGCCGGATTCGATCAGCGCGCGCAGCCGCCGGGTGTCGACGTCCCGCCAGCGCTCGACCACGCGCACGCGCTCGCCGCGGCGCACCAGCGTGCCGGAGCCGCGATGGGTGAAGAGCTCCTTCGCCAGCTCGTCGGGCCGCGTGATCGACACCGAGCTCGATGGCGGCAGCGCCGCGAGCAGGTCGTGGATCTGCTCCAGCTTCACGCGCATCCCGGAATGCAGCCACGGCTGCGCGCGCAGCGCGTCGTATTCGGTGCTGAGGTTGATCGAGTCGATCACCGCGCCGTCGGCGTCGAGCAGCCCGCCGGTGCCGGTGAGGAAGATGATCTTGTACGGCCGCAGCGTCTTGACCAGCTCGTTCGCGGCCCAGTCGGCGTTGATGTTCAGGATCTGGCCGGCGGCGGTCTCGCCGAGCGACGCGATGACCGGGATCGAGCCCACGTCGAGCGCCGCGCGGATGCCGTCGACATGCACGCGCTGCACCGCGCCGACGAGGCCGTACTTCCGCTTCGACAGCAGCGCGCACTCGAACACGCCGGCGGTGATCGACGTCGCGCGCACGCCCTGCGCCTGCAGCGCCTCGACCAGCCGCAGGTTCTGCTGCTGCGCGACGCGCCGGACGATCGCCAGCGCCTTTGCGTCGGTGACGCGCAGGCCGTCCACGGTCGTCTTCGCGACGCCCGCCGCCGCCATCGCCTCGTCGAGCTGCGGCCCGGCGCCGTGCACGACGATCGGGGTCAGGCCCACCTGCTGCAGGAACGACAGCGACGACACCAGCGCGTCCAGGTCGTCGCGCAGCACCGCGCCGCCGACCTTCACCACGGCGAAGCGCCCGGCATCGAGCTGTGAGAAACGCTTCAGGTACTGCTGGATCTCCTTCGCGCTGCCCATGTTCGACAGCAGGCGGACGATCGTCGTGCGGGTCTGGCTCATGGCGCCGAAAGCATCCTGCGGTAGTGGGCGGCCGCGGCCGCCAGCTGGTCGAGGGCCACCCATTCGTCGGCCGTGTGGGCCTGGGCGATGTCGCCCGGGCCGAACACGATCGCGGTGAGGCCGGCCTGCGAGAACAGCGACGCTTCGGTCCAGAAATCGACCGCGTGGCCGATCGGCAGCCCGAGGTCGTCGGCGAGATCGCGCGCGGCGAGCCGGCGCGATTCGGCGGCGGCGACGTCGCCGGCCGGCAGTGGCGGGCCACGGAACGTCTCTTCGTACGCGTCCAGCGCGGCGTCGGGCGCCAGCGCCCGGAACTGCCCGTGCAGCGCGTCGATCGACTGCGACGGCAGCGGCCGGAAGCCGAAACGCACTTCCGCCTGCGGCGCGATCATGTTCGCCTTGATGCCGCCTTCGACGCGGCCGATGTTGAAGCGCAGCCCGGTGAGCCCGCCGAAACGCAGCGCGTCGCAGCGCGCGACGAGATCGAGCGCGTCGGCACCCCAGCGCATCGCCGCGTGCAGCGCGCTGCCGTCGCGCGCGCCGCCGCCGCTCGCATGGCCGGCCACGCCGCGGAACGCCAGCCGCACCGAGGTGATGCCGCGATGCGCGAGCACCGCCTCGCCGCGGGTCGGCTCGGCGACGATCGCCTCGGTGAAACCGTGTTCCCCGGCGAGGAACGCAGCGACACCCCGCGGATCGTTCGCCTCCTCGTCGCTGGTGAACAGGAACGCGGCGTCGCCCGATGTGGCGTTCGCGGCCACGACCAGCGCCGCGGCGGCGCCCTTGATGTCGCACGCGCCGAGGCCGGTGGCCCGCGCCGCGTCGACGCGCAGGCGCAGCGGATCGGCGCTCCAGCCGGGCGACGACGGCACGGTGTCGAGATGCACGTTGAACACGCGCACCGGCCGGCCGCGCACCGCGAGCAGCGACCATGCGCCGGCGCCGTGGTCGGTCAGCGTGCAGTCGAACCCGGGCAGCTGCGCGCGCAGGTAATCGAAGATGCCGGGCCCGATCGCGCGCGGCGGATTGCGCGTGTCGAACGCGACGAGCGCCTCGAGGTGACGAAGGACGTCGGCGATCATCGTGGAGGGCCGTCAGGCCCGATCCCCGGGCCCGTTCACCTGCGCCCAGAGCGTGCTGCTCATGCCGTACAGGCGGATGAACCCCTCCGCTTCGGCCACGCCCCAGTCGGCGGACTGCGCATACGTCGCCCCGCTGGCCTGCAACAGGTGCGGCGAGCGCACGGCGATTGCGTCGACGCGCCCGCCGTAGGTTTCGAGCACGACGTCGCCGCTCACGCACGCCTGGCTCGATTCGAGGAACGCCTCGAGGTCGCGCTTCAGCGGATCGTTCCAGAAGCCTTCGTAGACGAGTTCGACCCAGCGTCGCGCGACGTCCGGCT
>CBIHMN010000168.1:0-5222 GCA_966211005.1 uncultured Arenimonas sp. | reverse complement strand
ATGTCGCCGGCGGCGCTGACCGACGAGATCAGCAAGCAGCGCTTCGAGCACGAGGCGCGCACGATCGCCAAGCTCGAGCACCCGTGCATCGTCGGCATCCACGAGGTCGGCCGCACGCGGCAGGGCCTGCTGTACTACGTGCTGCCGTACCTCGCGAAGGGGCACCTCGGGCAGCGCGACTTCACCCACGACGAGGGCCGCGTCGTCGAGGTCCTGCGTTCGCTGCTGTCGGCGCTGGAATACGCGCACGCGCGCGGCATCGTCCATCGCGACGTCAAGGCCGAGAACGTGCTGTTCGACAACGCCGACCGGCCGCTGCTCACCGATTTCGGCATCGCGCTGAGCAAGCGCGATTCCACCCGCATCACCACGGCCGGCCTCGCGGTCGGCAGCGGCGGTTACATGGCGCCGGAACAGGCGCGCGGCGAGGTCGTCGACGGCCGCGCCGACCTGTACAGCGTCGGCGTGCTGGCCTACGAACTGCTGATGGGCAAGCTGCCTTACCAGGCCGCCGATCCGCTCGCGCTGGCGCTGATGCACGCACAGGACCCGGTGCCGCGGCTGCCGCCCGAGAAGCGGCACTGGCAGCCGTTCATCGACCGGGCGATGGCGAAATCGCCCGACAACCGCTACCGCAACGCGCAGCAGATGCTCGGCGCGCTGAACCAGCTCGCGACCGTCGGGCGGCCGCCGGAGCCCGTCGACCTCGGGGCCGCGCACGGGTGGCTGCGCGAGCGGTGGAAGCCGATCGCGGCGACGCTCGCCGGGCTGGCCGCGGTCGCGGCGATCGTGCTGTGGCTGCAGCGGCCGGCGACGCCGCCCGCCGCGGATTCCGACTTCTTCACCGTCGAGGACACCGCGCCCGCGGGGCCGGGGCCCGCCGCACGGGACGAAACCGCGGACACGCCCGCCGCCGACGCCGCCGATGCCGGCATCGCGACCGGGACCGCGCCGGCCGCGGGGGCCGACGACCCCGCGCCGACGCCCGCCGACGCCCCCGGCAGTGTCCCGGCGCCTCCCGCGGAGACCGAGGCCGGCAGCGGCGAATTCGCCGCGGTCTCGGCATCGGTCGCGGTATTCACGCTCGACTACGATCCCACCGTGCCCGGCGCACGGGAGCTGTCGACGGCACGGCGCCAGATCGATCGCCAGCGCCTGAGCCTGCCGCCCGGCGACAACGCGATGGAATCGCTGCGCGCGGCCGCGACGCTGGCGCCGGCCCACCCCGCCGTCGATCGCCTGTCGGACGAGGTGATCGCCTACTACGCGCCCCGCGTGCTCGAAGCCGCGACGAAAGGCCGCGACGACGAAGCGATCTCGCTCTACGCGAAGGTCGCGCCGTTCGTCGACGAGATGGACCGCGCCGGCGGCGAACCGTGGTCGACGCTGCGCGCGGGCCTGCCGCCGGCGCTGCTGGCGCGCCTGCAGGCCGCGATCGCCGCGCTCGACGGCGCCGCGATGGGCCGGACCAAAGCGCTCGCGACCGCGCTCGACGTCCCGTCGGCCGACCTGGAGCCGGCGTGGTCGCAGGCGGTGCAGATCCCGACGCCGGGCGACGTGCTGCGCGACGGCGCGCAGTCGACGATCCTCGCCGCGCTGCCGCGTGGCGGCCGCCCGGGACTGGCGGCGATGCGCACCGAAGTCACGCGCAGCGAGTACGCGGCTTTCGCGTCGGCGACCGGCCGCGGCGCGGCGCGCTGCCGCAACCGCCTCGCGCCGATCACCCTGAAGAAGCGCACCTGGGATTCGCCCGGCTTCCCGCAGTCCGGCAGCCACCCGGTGCTCTGCGTCAGCCACGACGACGCCCAGGCCTACGCGCAATGGATGAGCCGCCGTACCGGGATGGCCTATCGCCTCCCGACGCGCGCCGAATGGCAGTCGCTGGTGGCCGGCGGCGGCGGCGATGCCTGCCGCCACGGCCGGGTCGCCTGCGACGGCGCGGACGGCACCGTCGCCGCCAGCATCGGACCCCTGAGCGCCCTCGGCCTCGCCGGCACCCGCGGGAACGCGCGCGAATGGCTCAGCGACTGCGCCCGCGGATGCGGGCGGCGGCTGGTCGGCGGGCTCGGCTGGCGCGACAGCCCCACGCGCGGCGTGGCGACGCGGGCGGACGATTTCGACGCCGACACGGGTTACGACGACATCGGCTTCCGGCTCGTCCGCGACGTCCGCGCGGAGGAGCTCGGCATCCGCTGAGCGCGCCGCATGCGACGACTTCGCGCGTGGTTCCTCACCGGCCTGCTCACGCTGCTGCCGATCTGGCTGGTCTGGATCGTCTTCAAGTTCGTGCTGACGCTGCTGTCGCAGATCAGCGCACCGCTCGTCGGCCCGCTGTCGGCCCGCCTCGCGGCGGCGTTCCCCGGCATGCTCGGCTGGCTCGACGATCCGTGGACGCAGGCGGCGATCGCCGTGGTCGCGACGCTGGCGGTGATCGTCGCGGTCGGCGCGCTGGCGCGGCGCGTGGTCGGGCAGCGGCTGCTGGCGTGGTTCGAGGCGCTGATCGCGCGCATTCCGTTGATGAAGACCGTGTACGGCAGCGCCCGGCAGCTGCTCGACCTGCTGCAGAAGAAGCCGGACGGCACGCAGCGCGTGGTGCTGATCGACTTCCCGCACCGCGAGATGAAATGCGTCGGCTTCGTCACCCGCGTGATGCGTGAACAGGGCACCGGCCGCGAGCTGGCCGCGGTGTACGTGCCGACCACGCCGAACCCGACGTCGGGCTACCTCGAGGTGGTGCCGGTGGACCGGCTGACCCCGACCGACTGGACCGTCGACGAGGCCATGAGCTTCATCATCTCCGGCGGCGCCGTCAGTCCCGAGACGATCCCGTTCGAACGCCCCGGCGGGTCATGAGCGGCGGCGACCGCGCGCACCGGCTGTTCGTGGTGCTGGCGACGTTCTTCGTCGCCAACGCGCTGCTGGCCGAATTCATCGGCGTCAAGATCTTCGCGCTCGAGGACACCCTGGGCGTCGCCCCGCTGCAGTGGAACCTGTTCGGCCAGACCGGGTCGCTGAACTTCACGGCGGGCACGCTGCTGTGGCCGGTCGTGTTCGTGATGACCGACGTGGTGAACGAGTTCTACGGCCGCCGCGGCGTGCGTTTCATCAGCTGGCTGGCGGCGTTCCTGATCGTCTACGGGTTCGTGTTCGCCTACGTAGCGATCGGGCTCGCGCCGGCGGGCTGGTGGGTCGGCGTCGCGGCGGGCCAGGGCGTGCCCGATTACCAGCGCGCGTTCGCCGCGGTGTTCGGCCAGGGAATGTGGACGATCGCCGGTTCGCTGGTCGCGTTCATGGTCGGCCAGCTGATCGACGTGCACGTGTTCCACCGCATCCGGCGCGCGACCGGCGAGCGGATGATCTGGCTGCGCGCCACCGGCTCCACGGCGGTGTCGCAGCTCGTCGACAGCTTCATCGTGCTGTACATCGCGTTCGTGCTCGGGCCGCAGCAGTGGCCGACGTCGCTGTTCCTCGCGGTCGGCACGCTGAACTACGCGTACAAGATGCTGGCGGCGATCGCGCTGATACCGCTGCTGTACGTCGCGCGCCGCGCGGTGACCGGCTGGCTCGGCCGCGAACAGGCCGCGCGGCTGCGCGAGGCCGCCGCGCGCGGCTGACGCGCACCATTCGCCCGCGCGACGCCAGCGCGGCACGGTGCCTTCACCGCCGGCGGCCGATCATCGGGGTCCACCGCCTCGGAGGACGCCCTGTGGACGGACGAATCGCCACCGCCGAAGTCGACATCGACGCCCTGCCCGACGACGTCTGGTTCGCGCTGACGGACCCGGCGGCGATCCGGCGGTACATGTTCGGGACGACCGTGGCGAGCGACTGGCGGGTCGGCAGCCCGATCACGTGGACGGGCGAATACGAAGGCCGGCCCTACGAAGACCACGGCGAAGTGCTCGAAGCGTCACCGGGCCGGCTGCTGCGGTACACGCACGTCAGCCCGGCGCGCGACGGTCGGCCCGACAACGTGCATGAAGTGTGCATCGCGCTCGAAGGCGTCGACGAGGTCGGCACGCGGGTGACGCTTTCGCAGGACGGGAACGACGGCGAGGACGCCTGCCGGCACGCCGCCCGCCAATGGACGAAGATGCTCGACGGCCTGAAGCTCCTGGTCGAACAGAAACGGCGTTCGCCACTGTAAGCTGCATCCGGCCCGGTCCGGAGATGTCGCATGCAGTGCCCGAAATGTTCCGCCGCGATGGAAAAGGTCGTCCACGAAGGCGTCGAGATCGACCGCTGCACCGGCTGCGGCGGGCTCTGGTTCGACATGCTGGAACACGAGGACCTGAAGGCGGTCGCCGGCTCGGAGGCGATCGACACCGGCCCGGTCGAGACCGGACGCGCCAACGACGCGATCGACCGGATCCGCTGCCCCGTCTGCGACCAGCCGCTGATCCGGATGGTCGTCGTCGCGCAGCCGCATATCGGCTACGAATCGTGCACCGTGTGCTACGGCGTGTATTTCGACGCGGGCGAATTCACCGACTTCCGCGAGCTGACGTTCGGCGAGGCGTGGAACGCCCTGCTCGGACGCCATCGCCGGCCCGACTGACACGCCGCCGGTGACCCGTTTCCGGAAGGTCGCCGCCGGTCCGTGGCTCTATGCGGGATGGTTCCTGCTGTCCACGGCCGGCCTGGTGGTGGCCGACCACGTCCATCCCTACGTGCTCGTCGCGGCGGTCTACGTGGCGGTCGCCGCGAGTTGCGCCGTCGGCGCGATCGCGCTGTTCGGCGGCTGGCGGGCCTTCGTGCTCGCGGTGCTGGCGGCCGCGCCCACGGCGCTCGCGTGCCAGCGGCTTTCGACCATCCACTGGGCCTGAGCGCCCACCCTGCGGAGAAGACCCATGCCCCTGCTCGCCCTGCTGCTCGCCGCCGCGCTGCCGGCCGCCCCGTCCCTCCCGGTCGCCGAGGACACGCACCACGACCGCGTCATCGTCAGCGCCAGCGGGCTCGTGCCGTGGTGCCGCACGGAGGCCGAGGCCCGCGTCGTCGCGCGGGGCGGCACGCCCTACCAGTGGACGGCGTCGTACCGCGACCGCGGCAAAGTGCTGGAAGTCGACGGCAAGCTGCGCGTCGACGGGGCCGACGTGGCCGTGCGGTGCCGCGTCGCACGGGGTGCGCGGGAACGCTACGCGACCATCGAACTGGACCCGGCGAACTGACCCTCGCCGCTAGCGGCGGCGCCCCCGCGCGCGGCGCGCGGCGCGCCGCTGCGC
>CBIHMN010000167.1:0-5226 GCA_966211005.1 uncultured Arenimonas sp. | reverse complement strand
GTCCCCGCATGGCCAACCCCCTCGCGAAGGCGAAATACTTCAACTCGGTCCATTCGCTGCGGCAGCTGCCGCCGGCCGACGGGCGCGAAGTGGTGTTCGCCGGCCGGTCGAACGCCGGCAAGTCGAGCGCGCTCAACGCACTGACCAACCAGGGCGGCCTGGCCCGCGTCTCGAAGACGCCGGGCCGCACGCAGGCGCTGAACTATTTCGACGTCGCCCCGGACCGCTACCTCGTCGACCTGCCGGGCTACGGCTACGCGAAGGTGCCCGAGGCGATGCGGGAGGCGTGGAAGGAAACGATCAACCGTTACTTCCACGAGCGCGCGCAGCTCGTCGGTCTCGTGGTGGTGATGGACATCCGCCACCCGCTGCGCGAGTACGACCTGCAGATGCTCGATTTCGCCTTCCGCCGCGGCATCCCGGCGCACTGCCTGCTGACGAAGGCCGACAAGCTCGGCCGCGGCGAACAGGGCAACATCCTGCTGAAGGTGCGCAAGGACCTTGGAACGCGCGGGACAGTGCAGGTGTTTTCGGGCGAGTCCAAACTCGGCGTCGAGGAAGCGCGCGGCGTGATCGCGGGCTGGCTGGACCTGCCGTAGGAGCGGCTTCAGCCGCGACCGCTCTTTCGACGACCGCGGGGTCGCGGCTGAAGCCGCTCCTACGCGTCGCGCAGGCGCGGATCCATCCAGGCCCGCGTCGCGTCGACCGCGACATTGATGATCACGATCGCGACCCCGACCACCAGCACCACGCCGAGCACCAGCGTGTAGTCGCGATTGAGCGCGCCCTGCACGAAATAGCGGCCGATGCCCGGGATACCGAACACCTGCTCGACGATCGCCGAGCCGCTGGCGACGTTGATCAGCGCCGGGCTCAGCCACGCCACTACCGGCAGCAGGCCCGGCCGCAGCACATGGAAGAACAGCAGCCGCGCGCCGTCGATGCCGCGGCCGCGCGCGGCGCGGATGTAGTCGGCGCCGAGCACTTCGAGCAGCGCCGCGCGCGTCAGCCGCGCGCAGTAGGCGAGGTTGGGCAGCGCCAGCGCGACCACCGGCAGCACCGCGCTGCGCCACGTGCCGTCCCAGCCGCCGGCGGGCAGCCAGCGCAGCGTCACGGCGAACACGAGGATCAGCAGCGGCGCGGCGACGAACTTCGGCACCGCCAGCCCGAGGCCGGCGCCGAACATCAGCACGCGGTCGACCCACCGGCCCGCGCGCAGTGCCGACCACACGCCGAGCGGCACGCCGACCAGCAGCGCCAGCGCCAGCGCGGCGCCGCCGTTGACCAGCGAGATCGGCACGCTCGCGGCGAGCAGTTCATTGACCGTGTAATCGGGGTACTGGAACGACGGTCCGAGGTCGCCGCGGGCGACGTCGGCGAGCCAGCGGGCGTACTGCACCGGCAGCGGCTGGTCGAGGCGGTACTGCGCGGCGAGCGCGGCTTCCACTTCCGGCGGCGCGGCCTTCTCGGCGTCGAACGGGCCGCCCGGCGCCGCGCGCAGCAGCACGAAGCACAGTGTCGCCAGCATCCACAGGGTCACCAGCGCCTCGAGGGCGCGACCGGCGCCGCGTTTCATCGGACGCGGCGCGCGTCGTCCAGCCGCCAGTGCGGCGGCATCCCGGCCCGCTCGCAGCCGTCGCCGCAGCCCGGTTCGGCCGGCGGTTCGACGTGGCGCAGCACGCCCTCGACCACCAGTTCGGCGCCATACGGCGCGTCGCCGGCGACGTCGGCGGCGAAATAGACCGGTTGCGCGTCGACCCGGATGAAGTCGCCGAGTTTCGCCGGCCCCGTGCGCGCGCCGGCGACGATCACCGGGGTGTCGCGATGCGCGGCGAGCGCGGTCGCCGATTGCACGCGGACCGGCGCGGTCGCGCAGCCGGCGAGCAGGAGCGCCAACGCGATCGCGGCCGTCTTCGTCACGGCGGCGTCAGAACGAACGGCCGTCGACCGCGGTGCGGGGCAGCGTCGCGAGATCGACGTCGTCGACGCAGCGCACGTTGATCGCCGCGGTCTCCGACCCGTCCGGCATCCGGCCGAGCCCGAACGGCTGGCAGCCGCAGACGCGGCAGAAGCGGTGGTCGATGGCGTGGCGGTTGAAGGTGTACGTCGTCGTCGCGTCGTCGCCCTGCACGATCCGCAGCGCCGCGCGCGGCACGAACCACAGCAGGAAGCCCTTGCGGCTGCAGTGCGAGCAGTTGCACTCCACCGCGTCGGCGGGCTCGCCGTCGACCTCGAAACGCACGGCGCCGCAATGGCAGCTTCCGGTCTTCATCGCTTCGGCTCCCCCGGGACGTCGGCGGCATTATCCGCCACGTGGTACGGGAATGGCAGGCCGGGATTGCGCCGCGCGTGGATCGCCGCGAGCGCCGCTTCGTCCGCGTCGAGGCCGTCGCCGGCATGCGTGACCGCGCCGGTGGCCATCGCCTCGGCCATCGTCGCGACGTACGTGCCGAGACTGGCGTAAGCCGGCGCCGGCCCGGACTCGGCGAAGTAGTACATCAGCGGGCTGGCGGCGGTCGGTCGCGTCCCGCATTCGACGAAGTACCACTCGCCCTCGAAGTACAGCACCGGCAGCCACGACGCGTGCCAGCCGGAACGCGGCGTCGCGCGCAGCGCGTCGTGCTGCGCGAGCGCCTCGTGCAGCGGCAGCAGCTGGTGATACCACGCGAACGCGGCGCCGCCATCGGCATCGGTGTGTCCATCGCGCCAGCGCCACAGCGCGCGCAGGTCGTCGGGGAGGCGGCAGCCGAGCCGCGCCTCGGCCGCGTCGAGTTCGGCCACCGGCACGCCGCCGCGCAGCGCCGACGTGAGGCCGGTGCGTTCGCGCGCGTGCCAGCCTTCGATCCGCGACAGGGCGTCGAGCATCGCCTCCACATCCGTCGTGGCGACGGCGGCCGCGCGCAGCGCCGTCGTGGGTGCGAACGGCTCGACGTGGCCGGCCGGCGATCCGGCGTCGCCGCCGCGGGGGCCGCAGGCGCCGGCGAGCAGGGCCAGCGCGATCACCGCGAATCCGCGGGGTGCCGTCGATGCGCGATGGGGCGTCAGGCGGGACATGGGCGGGGAGCCTACCGCGGCGGCCGTGCCCACCGTGTCGCGTCGCGGGGTCACAATGGGGGCGATGACTGCCCGGGCCGCCACCCGCCCCGATTCGTTCCGCGCGCGCCTGCTGCACGACGCCGGCGGCGAGTTCGTCGTCGGGGCCGTCTACGTCGCGGCGTACCTGTTCGCGCCGTGGCTTTCCGACCGGCTGCTGCTGGCGCTGGTGGTCGCCGTCGCGCTGCAGTTCTTCCTCGTGACGATGGTCGTGGGCGCGATCACGCCGCGCGGCGCGCGCGGCATCTTCTGGAGCGTGGTGGGGCACGCGTCGATCCTGGCGCTGATGCTCTGGGTCGCGAGCGGCGGCGGCAGGCAACGGCCGGATCTGGTCGCCGTCGCGATGGCGCAGGCGCCGCTGGTCCTGCGTAGCCTCGGGCGGCTCGCGCGGCCGCCGGGCGACGCGGCCGTGATGTGGCTGGAGATGCTCGGCCCGATCTTCCTGCTGATTCCGGTGATGCTGGTGACGACCCTGCTGGCCGCGATCCTGCCGGACATCGGGCTCGCGGCACGCGTGATCCGGTTCGAACACCTCGACTCGCTCGAGCCCGAGCACATCAAGTACGCCCTGGTCGCCGGCGCCGTCTATTTCCCGATGTACGGGGTCGCGCGCACCGCGTGGGAGTCCCTCGGCGGCGACGTGCACCGTCGCGCCACCCTCGATCCCGCCGAGATCCGCCGATGGCGCGAGGCGTACGCGCGGTCGCGCCGGCGCTGAGGTCCGCCGCGCGGTCGACGGACGGTCAGTCGGCGAGCGACAGGAACCGCGACGGATGGCGGTCGAGCGGATTGGCCTCGAAGCCGCGGACGTCCGGCCGCACCAGGTGGCGCGAGGTGTAGAAGTACACCGGCACCACGGCGTGCAGCGACAGCAGCCGCGCTTCGGCCTCGCGCAGGCGCGCGGCGCGCGCCTCGAGCGTGGGCGCGGCGTCGGCCGCGTCGAGCAGCCGTTCGAACGCCGGATCGTCCACGCCGCTCCAGTTGGACGCGGCCTCGGCACGGAAGATGTCGAGGAAGCCGCGCGCGTCGTCGACGTCGGCGATCCAGCCGCCGCGGAACACCTGCGTGATCGCCCGCTGCCGCCGCGTGCCGACGAACACCTTCCATTCCTCGTTGCGCAGCCGCACGCGCGCGCCGAGCACCTCGCGCCACATCGCCGCGACCGCGAGCGCGAGGCGCCGGTGCGGCGTCGACGTGTTGTAGCGCAGCTCGATTTCCAGCGGCCGCTCCGCCGTGTAACCGGCGCGCGCCAGCAGCGCCCGCGCCCGCGACTCGCGCGCGCGCTGCGTCGCCGCCGCCCACGGCAGCGCCGCCGGCACGTAGTCGGCGATCCCCGGCGGCACCACGCCGTACGCCGGCGATTCGCCGAGACCGGTGACGTGGCGCGTCAGGATGTCGCGATCGATCGCCAGCGACAGCGCCTCGCGCAGTGCCGGCGCGTCGCGGAACGGCGGGCGCGTCACGTTCAGTCCGAGCCAGAACGAGCCGAGATACGGCGCGATCCGCAGCTGCCCGCCGAACCGCTCGCGCAGCGAAGCCAGTGGCTGCGGCGGCACCGTCTCGGTGAGGTGCAGGCCGCCCGCCTCGAAACGCTTCAGCTCGCTCGACGCGTCCTCGGTCACGTGGAACCGCACGCGCGCGATCGGCGCGGGTTCGCGGAAATGCGGATTTCGCTCCAGCGTGATCGACGCCTGCGGCAGCCACGCGGCCAGCCGGTACGCACCGTTGCCGACGAGGTTTCCCGGTCGCGTATGCCGCGCGCCGTGGCGCGCCACCGACGGCAGATGCACCGGCCATGCGGTCGGCAGCGTCAGCAGCCGCGGCAGGTCGACGCTGCGCGTGACCGTGAACACGACCGTGCGCGCATCGGGCGCCGCCACGCCGAG
The DNA here is from genome assembly GCA_966211005.1 of uncultured Arenimonas sp. Lineage (GTDB taxonomy): Bacteria > Pseudomonadota > Gammaproteobacteria > Xanthomonadales > Xanthomonadaceae > Arenimonas. Next base: position 247 of record CBIHMN010000167.1, on the reverse strand, counting down.
CGCCGACGGCGGCACGAGGCCGCGCTGCACGTCGCCCGCGTTCGCGATCGCGTCGAACTGCGCCGCGAACGGCGCGGCGGTCGCCGGGGTGAAGGCCCGGCGGAAACTCGAGACGACCTGCGGCGCGTCCAGGGCCTCGCCGTTCGACCAGCGCAACCCCTCGCGCAGGTGGAACGTCCAGGCGCGGCCATCCGCGGACTGGGCCCACGCTTCGGCGATGCCCGGGATCAGCCGGCCGGTGCCATCC
>CBIHMN010000166.1:0-5229 GCA_966211005.1 uncultured Arenimonas sp. | reverse complement strand
TCTTCATCGCGGTGTCGCGGTTCTGGTGCTGGCTGCGGCCGGTCTGGCAGGCGACGACGATGCCGCTGGGCACGTGCGTGATGCGCACCGCCGATTCCGTCTTGTTGACGTGCTGGCCGCCGGCGCCGGACGAGCGATACACGTCGGTCTTCAGGTCGGCCGGGTTGATGACGATGTCGATGTCGTCGTCGACTTCCGGCGACACGAACACCGACGTGAAACTGGTGTGCCGGCGGTTGTCGGAATCGAAAGGCGACTTGCGCACGAGACGGTGCACGCCGGTTTCCGTCTTGAGCCAGCCGTAGGCGAAATCGCCCTCGACGCGGAACGTCGCCGACTTGATGCCGGCGACGTCGCCGCCACTGGCTTCCATCAGCTCGGTCTTCCAGCCGCGGTCCTCGCACCAGCGCAGGTACATGCGCAGCAGCATCTCGGCCCAGTCCTGCGCCTCGGTGCCGCCGGCGCCGGCCTGGATGTCGACGAACGCGTTCGACGAATCCATCTTTCCCGAGAACATGCGGCGGAACTCGAGCTTCTCCACTTCGCGCGCGCTCGCCTCGACATCGGACACGACCGCGTCGACGGTGTCCTGGTCCTGCTCCATCTCCGCGAGGTCGAGCAGTTCGGCGGCGCCGACCAGTCCCTCGCTCAGCGTGCGGATGCCGACGACCACCTTCTCCAGCGAGGCGCGTTCGCGGCCGAGGGCCTGCGCGCGTTCGGCGTCGTTCCAGACATCGGGGCTCTCGAGCTCCCGGTTCACTTCCTCGAGGCGTTCGACCTTGTGGTCGAAGTCAAAGATACCCCCTGAGCGAATCCAGCCGGCCCCGGAGGTCGGCGATGCGCTGGCGGACGGGATTGAGTTCCATGGGGTTCGGCGGGTGTCTGCGAATCGGCCGCGGATGATAGCAGAGGCCCCGACGTCGCCGGACCGCGCTTCCGGCCCGTCCGGCTTCAGGGGAGGACTTGATGTTCATGAACACGACGTTGCCGCAACCTCCGGATTTTCCACGGACTTTCACGTAATCCGAACTACCCGTTAAGTGAGGACTGCGTATATTCCACGTCCATGCCACGTCAAAACCTTCTCCTCGTCTCCGCCCTCGCCCTCGCGATCGCGGGTGTGTCCTCCACTGCGGCCAATGTCACGGCGGCCGGCCCGGCCATGTCCGCGATCGCCGCGGCGTCGGCCGCCGACGCGTCGGCGGGGGGCGGTTCACCCACGCCCGCCGTCGCGATGCCGGCGGCCGCCGCCGTCGCGGCGACCCTGCCGGGCGCTTCGGTGCTGCCCGCGGTGACCGGCGCCCCCGACACGCTCGCCGCGGCGGGCGACGCGATCGACCTCACCCGGCTGGCCGCCGAAGCCCCGGGTCTCGACATCGAGGTGCTGGAACTCGCGCTCAAGGCGATGCGCTGCGCACAGCGCGGCGGCATCGCGCCGGACGCGACGAAGCTGGCCGTGATCGACTACAGCCTGTCGTCGAGCCGCGAGCGGCTCTGGCTGTTCGATCTCGACGCCGGCGAGCTGCTGATGCACGAGGCGGTCGCGCACGGCAAGAATTCCGGCGGCGACATGACCACGTCGTTCTCCAACGTCGAAGGCAGCCTGCAGACCAGCCTCGGCCTGTTCGTCACCGGCGCCACCTACCAGGGCGGCAACGGCTATTCGCTGCGGATGGAAGGCCTCGAGCCCGGGTTCAACGACCAGGCGATGTCGCGCGCGATCGTGATGCACGGCGCGCCGTACGTGGACCTGGCGATGGCGAAGGCGAACGGACGCCTCGGCCGCAGCTGGGGCTGCCCGGCGGTGCGCGACGAGATCGCGGCCGAGATGATCGACCAGCTCAAGGGCGGGCAGTTCATCTTCTCGTACTACCCCGACGACGCGTGGCGCACCCGGTCGGCGCTGCTCAATTGCGGCGCCTGATTCAGGCCACCGGTTCACATTGCCGCACGATCAGCTGCACGCCGCGGCGACCGTTCCAGTCGTCGGCTGCCAGCTGGTAGGCGATCCGCACGCGCGCCGGTGACGGCGCGCCGTTCCACGCGCCGAACTGGATCGCCGGAAGCGGCGCGGCCGCACCCGCCGCGAGCGACATCTTCAGGTGCCTTCCGGCGACCGCGCGCCACTGCAGCACCTCGAATTCGCCGTCGAACACGGGCTCCGGAAAGCCCTGGCCCCACGGGCCCGCATGCCGGAGCGCATCCGCGAGTTCGCGGCGCAGATCGTGCGGAGCGAGCTCGCCGTCCGTGGGCATTTCGCCGACGAGCAGGTCCGGCGACAGCATCGTCGCGACCTGGGCGGTGAACGCCGCCGCGAATTCGCCCAGCGACGCCGCCGGGAGGGTGAGTCCGGCGGCCATCGCATGTCCGCCGAACCGCGAGATGAGGCCCGGATGCCGGGCGTCCACGGCGGCCAGCGCATCGCGCAGGTGGACGCCGGGGATCGAGCGCGCCGAGCCCTTCAGGCCGCCCTCCCCGCCCTCGTCGGCCGCGAACGCGACGACGGGACGATGCATGCGGTCCTTCAGCCGCGACGCGACCAGCCCGACGACGCCGGCATGCCAGCCGGCGTCGTGCAGGCAGAACGCCGGCGGCAGTGCGCCTGCGGGCGCGGGCAGGGCGTCGGCGAGCGCCTCGGCCTGCTCCACCATCTGCTGCTGCAGGTCACGGCGCTCGGCATTGATGCGGTCGAGCACGCCCGCCAGTTCATGGGCGCGTACCGGGTCGTCGCACAGCAGGCATTCGATGCCCAGGGCCATGTCTTCGAGCCGGCCGGCGGCATTGAGCCGGGGCGCGATCGCGAAGCCGATGTCGCCGGCGTCGAGCGTCGCCACGTCGCGCCCGGCGATGCGCGCGAGCGCGAGCAGGCCGGGCTGTCCGTGTCCGCCCCGCAGCCGGCGCAGGCCGGCGGCGACGAGCAGGCGGTTGTTGAAGTCGAGTGGCACGAGATCGGCGACCGTGCCGACGGCGACCAGGTCGAGCAGGACGCCGAGGTCCGGTTCCGCCCGCGCCGCGAACGCGCCCTCCGCCCGCAGCTGCCGTCGCAGCGCCAGCAGCAGGTAGAACACGACCCCGACGCCGGCCAGCGCCTTGCTCGGGAACGCGTCGCCATCGACGTTCGGATCGACGATCGCGTCGGCGGCCGGCAGCCGCTCGCCCGGCAGATGGTGGTCGGTGACCAGCACGCGCCAGCCGCGCGCCTTCGCCGCCGCGACCCCGGCGTGACAGGCGATGCCGCTGTCGACGGTCAGCACGAGGTCGGGCGCCAGCGCGACGAGGTCTTCGACCAGCGCCGGCGACAGGCCGTAGCCGTGGCGATGCCGATGCGGCACCTGGTAGACGACATCGGTCGCGCCCAGCAGCCGCAGCCCGCGCACGGCGACCGCGGTGCCGGTGGCGCCGTCGCAGTCGAAATCGCCCACGACGACGATCCGCGCACCGCGCGCGATCGCACCGGCGAGCAGCGCCACCGCCGCGTCGAGTTGGCCGAGCGTGTCGGGCGGCAGGAGGTTCGCGAGCCGCAGTTCGGCCTCGGCGGGCGACAGCACGCCGCGCGCGGCGTAGATCCGCTGCAGCACCGCCGGCACGTCGTCCGGCCACGGGCCATGCGGCGGCACGTCGCGCCGGCGCAGCGCCAGCGGCGGGCGCGTCACGAAAGCGAGGCCAGCGGCCGCCGCCAGAAGCGCAGGCGCTGTCGGCGCCGCAGCGCGTAGCGGGCGCCATCGGCGAAATCGAGCACGAGCGTGCCGTCGGCCGGCAGCGCCGCCAGCCGCGCATCGAGGGCCGCTTCCAGCGCGGCCGCATCGCGCAGCGCGCGCTGGTCCTCCAGCACCGGACCGGCGTCGCCGCCCGAAGCCACGCCCGCGAGCTTCGCCAGCGCGCGCAGGTCGGCCGCGTCGGAGTGCACGGTGCGTGCCGGCATGCGTACATGGTCCGGCAGCGCGCCGCCGCCCCAGAACGTGAGGCTGTTCACCGCCGCACGTCCGTTCGCGACGCGCTCCGCGTTCACCGGATGGTTGTGCAGCACCACCTGCGCCTCGTTCAGCAGCGCGCGCCAGCGACGACCGTCGGGGCCGTCGGGCAGGTGCGCGGCGAGATCGTCGCCGAGCACCGCCTCGGGCGCCGCGAACGAAGGGATCCTCGCGCCGCGTGGCAGCGCGATGTACCAGCGCTCCGGATGGGGTGCGGAAATCGTCATTCCGGCATCGCCGAAAGTCGTGCGCAGCGCGGCCGCCAGCGCATCGGCCTCGCGCGGGGTCAGGCCGAGTCCGCCGATCCCGAGCACGCGCGCGCCGGTCATGTCGGGGCGCACATGCGTCGGGTCGGCGCGCAACCACGCGTGCAGCGGCGCGTCGTCGGCGTCCAGCGAGCGCGTGATCGCCGCGAGGGGCCAGCCCCGCGGCAGCAGGTCGACGTGTCGTCGCAGCTGCGCCTGTTCACCGGCTTCGCCGTCGGGGAGGCGATCGGCGCGACCGAGGGCGGCACCGGTTCGTGGACCGGGCGCGCCCGCCACGCGGCGCCGGGCAGGCAGCAGCAGCGTCGTGGCCGCGACCTCGCCGGTGCCGCTCACCGCGTCACCCTTCGTAACGCACCGCGACGATGTCGTACTCGCGCTCGCCGCCGGGCGCCTGGATCGTGATGGTGTCGCCCTCGTGCTTGCCGATCATCGCGCGCGCGACCGGCGACGAGATCGAGATCAGGCCCTTCTTGATGTCGGCCTCGAGGTCCCCGACGATCTGGTAGGTCGTCTCCTCGCCGCTGACGCAGTCGGCGATTTCGACCGTCGCGCCGAACACCACCCGGCTGCCGGCGTTCAGCGCGGCGACGTCGATCAGCTGCGCATGCGACAGCACGTACTCGAGTTCCTGGATGCGGCCCTCGATGAAGCCCTGCTGCTCGCGCGCGGCGTGGTACTCGGCGTTCTCCTTCAGGTCGCCGTGCGCGCGCGCCTCGGCGATCGCGGCGATCACCGCCGGCCGCTTCACCGACTTCAGCTGTTCCAGTTCCTCGCGCAGGCGCGCGGCACCCTTGACGGTCAGCGGGGCTCTCATCCGTGAAGCTCCTCGTGCAGTTCCTGCAGCGACCAGACGCGGGCGTCGCCGCGGGTGTCGGTCGCGCGGATCAGGGCGCGCGCGCCCGGAATCGTGGTGGAGTACGTGACGCGATGCTGCAGCGCCTCGCGCCGGATCGAGAACGAGTCGGCGATCGCCTGCTTGCCCTCGGTGGTGT
>CBIHMN010000165.1:0-5233 GCA_966211005.1 uncultured Arenimonas sp. | reverse complement strand
GATCGCCGCCGTGCGGCCCGACCTGCTGATCACCGACGAGGTGCTGGCGGTCGGCGACGAGAACTTCCAGCGCAAGTGCATCCGCTGGCTCGACGACTACCTCGCCGGCGGCGGTACGCTGCTGCTCGTGTCGCATTCGATGTACCACGTGCGCAAGCTGTGCCGGCAGGCGATCTGGCTCGACGGCGGCCGCGTCGCCGCCGCCGGCGACGTGTACGACGTGACGCAGCGCTACCTCGCCGCCCAGGAGGCGCGCGCGCTGGCGAGCGAATCGCCCGCGACGGCTGGGCGACCGGAAGTGGCGATCGAGTCGACGACCACCACGGAACGCCCGCCCGTAGCAGCGGCTTCAGCCGCGACCACGCCGCTTTCCCCGCAGGTCCCCGAGCCCGTCGCGGCTGAAGCCGCTCCTGCGGCGGCGCTGGTCGTTTCCCGCGGCGCCTCGCTGCGCCACGAGATCGTCCTCCACGCCCGCGACGGCCGGGCGCCGGTGGCGATGGTGGGCTGGCTGAAGGCCGACGGCACCCCGGTGTACGGCACCAGTTCCGAAATCGACGGAGTCGCCGCCGAGCCGCTCGGCGGCGGCCGGTTCCGGTTCGTCGTCGACTTCCCGTCGCTGCCGATGCTGCCGGGCGCCTACCGCCTGCGCACGATCGCGCTGGATGCCGAAGGCCTGCGGCTGTTCGACCTGGTCGAGCGCGAAGTGACCGTACGCGGGGAGTCGCGCGAGTTCGGGGTGGTCGCGCTGGCGCACCGCTGGCAGGGCCCCGCAGGAGGGCCGCCCGCAGCCCCCGAAGCGCCGCCCGCATGACCCCGCTCCCCACCGTCATCGTCCCGGTCCACAACGCGCTCGAAGCACTCGACGCCTGCCTCGCGTCGCTCGACCGCACGCTGCCTGCCGGCGCCGCGGTGCTGGTCGCCGACGACGCGAGTTCCGACCCCCGGATCGCGCCGATGCTCGCGTCGTGGGCATCGCGCACGGCCCTGGCTGCGCGCGTCGTCCGCCGCGAGCGCAATCTCGGCTTCCCGGCGAACTGCAACGCCGCCTTCGTCGAGACCGGCGACGCCGACGTCGTGCTGCTCAATTCCGACACCGTGACCACGCCGGGCTGGCTCGCGCGGCTCGCGGAGTGCGTCGCGTCGGACCCGCGCATCGCCACCGCCACGCCGTGGTCGAACAACGCCGAGATCTGCTCCTTCCCCCGGTTCTGCGAGGACAACCCGCCGCCCGAACACGCCGACGCGCTCGCCGACGCCGCGGCCGGGATGCCGCGTGAATTCCCCGATCTGCCGACCGCCGTGGGCTTCTGCATGGTCGTCCGCCGCGAAGCGCTGCAGGCGATCGGCGATTTCGACGCCGCGACGTTCGGCGCCGGCTACGGCGAGGAGAACGACCTGAGCCTGCGCGCGGCGTCGATGGGCTGGCGCAACGTGCTCTGCCCGACGGCGTACGTGGTCCATCACGGTGGCGCGTCGTTCGCGCCGCTGGGGCTGGCGCCGAACGGCGACGGGCTCGCCCGGCTGCTGGCGCGCTGGCCCGACTACCACGAGCGCGTCGCCCGCTTCATCCTCGACGACCCGCTGCGGCCGTTCCGCGAAAAGCTCGCCGGGCGGCTGGCGGCGCTGGACGCCGCAGGACCGCAGCGCGACCTGTTCGCCTAGAATCGCGACATGTCGGAACCGGTACTGCCCTTCACCGGCGAGCGCTTCACGCCCGAATGCGTCCGCGAGATCGCCCACGAACACTGGCACCGCTACGCGTTCGCGCGGACGCTGGCGCGCGGCCGGCGCGCGCTCGACGCCGCGTGTGGCGAGGGCTATGGCAGCGCGCTGCTCGCGGCCGCCGGCGCGCGGGTGCTCGGTGTCGACGTCGATCCGGCCACGATCGCCCATGCGCGCGCGCGCTACGACGGCCTCGACGGCCTGCGCTTCGACGTCGGCGACGCCACCGCGCTCGACGCGCTGCCCGACGCCTCGTTCGACCTGATCGCCAGCTTCGAAACGCTCGAGCACGTGCGGGAGCAGGCGCGGATGCTCGACGGCTTCGCACGCCTGCTCGCGCCCGGTGGCGTGCTGCTGGTGTCGACACCCGACCGGCACGAATACACCGACCGCACCGGCGAGGTGAACCCGCATCACGTGCGGGAACTGTATCGCGATGAATTCGAGGCGCTGCTGGCCCCGCGCTTCGCGGCGCGACGGCTTTACGGGCAGAAGCTGCTGTTCCAGTCGGCGCTGTGGGCGCTGGACGACGGCGGCACCGCCGCCGCGCCGGCTGACGACACCGCGCAGCGCCTGACGCATGGCGCCGACGGCATCGCCGACGGCCTGCGATACCCGCCCCTGTATTTCGTCGCCGCGTGCGCCCACGACGCTGCGGCGCTGGCGGCGCTGCCGGCGCTGTCGCTGTACGGCGACGCGGCCGAAGGCGTGTACGCCGACTATCGCGACGAGGTGCGGCGCGGTCGCGCCGCCGCCGCCCACATCGCGCATCTGGAGGCGGAACTGGCACGCCTCCGGGGCGCGTCGTGAGCCAGCTCACCGTCTCGCTCGAGGCCGACGGCGTCGGCATCAGCGACATCGGCGTGGTGGTCGTCACCCATGCCAGCGCGTCGACGATCGAGGCGTGCCTGACGCGGCTGCTTTCGGCGCGCGACGTGTTCCGCGTGGTGGTGATCGACAACGCGTCGCCGGACGACACCGTCGCGCGCGTCGCGAAGATCGCGGAACGCGAACCGCGGCTGACGCTGGTCGCGAACGACGACAACCGGGGCTTCGCCGCGAGCTGCAACCAGGGCGCGACCGCGATCTCCGCGCCGTGGGTCGCGTTCGTGAACCCGGACCTGTACGTCGAGCGCGACACGCTGTCGCGCCTCGTACGCCATGCGCGCGCGCGCGCCGGCGCCGGCCTGCTCGGCGTCGAGCTGGTCGACGGGAACGAAACGGTCGATCCGGCCTCGCGGCGCGCGGATCCGTCGCTGCGCGAGCAGCTGATGAGCCTCGGCCGGCGCGACAACCTCTACCTCGGGCGCGACCCCGCCGTGGAGCTGCAGCCGGTGGACGCCGTCGCCGGCGCGCTGATGCTGCTGCCGACGGTGCTGTTTTCGGCCCTCGACGGTTTCGACGAGGAATACCGGCTGCACGCCGAAGACCTCGACCTGTGCCGCCGCGTGCGCGAGGCCGGCTACGAGGTGCTCGTCGCCAACGACCTGCGCGTGCTGCACGTGCGCGGCGTGTCGAGCCGGCACCGGCCGGTATGGGTCGAATGGCAGAAGCACCGCGGACTGTGGCGTTACTTCCGCAAGTTCGAAGCCGACAGCGTGCCGCTGCCGCTGCACCCGCTGCTGTTCGTCGGGCTGTGGGCGCATTTCGTCGCGGTGCTGCCGCGCGTCTGGGGTTCGCGCGAATGACGCCGCCGGTCCTCGCCGACAGCATCTATCTCGCGCACCTGGACATCGTCCACGGCTGCCAGCTGCGCTGCGTCGGCTGCCCGAACTCGACGCTGCTGCCGAAGGTGTCGCAGGTGGCCGAAGCCGATTTCGTGCGCATCCTCGGCAATATCGACGTCGATCGCATCCATCTGCTGCGCCTGTTCAATTTCGGCGAACCGCTGCTGCACCGGCACCTGTCGCGGCTGCTGCCGCATCTGCGCACCCAGCGCTGGCAGGCCGAGCAGGTCGAGCTGTCGACGAACGCGCAGAAGGTGTACTGGGACGATTTCGAGGCGGCGCTCGCGACGGGCGTGCTGACACGGCTGATCGTGAGCTGCGACGGCGACGGCACGCCCGCCGACTACGAGCGGCTGCGGCCGCCGTCGAAGTGGTCGAAGCTGGAAGAGTTCCTGGAGCGCACGAAGGCGCTGCGCGACCGGCTGTGCCCGCACCTGGAACTGATGACGATGACCATCTGCGAGGACGAGGCCGCGCGCGAACGCTGGCGCGCGTTCCTCGAGCCGCGCGGCTTCACGCCGCGCTTCCGCCGCTGGATGTGGCTGCCCGAATCGACGCGCAACATGACCGGCCACGCGCCGGCGACGGGCGACGGCGTCTGCCTGTTCATGGCCGATCCGTCCGAATTCACCGAGCACCCGTGGGACGGGCAGATCCATCAGCTCTACTGCGACGCCGACGGCACCGTGGTGCCGTGCTGCGTGCACCCGCAGGCCGGCGTGCTCGGCAACCTGCTCACGCAGACCTACAACGAGATACTGCGCAGCGTCGCACGCGCCGCGTTCCTCGAGACGCTGCGGCATCGCCGCGCAGGCATGAAGATCTGCGGGTCGTGCGAAGTGGGGCCGGCGTGCAATCCGGGCGCACCGCAGAATGCCGCGCTGGATTCGTGATCCGGGCAGACGCATTGAAGAGCGAAGGCCATCGACGCGGATAAGAGCGAAGAGCGACGCGGATAGAGCAAAAGCGGAACGCTTCATCCGCGTTGATTCTGGCCTTTATCCGCGTCGAGGCTTCTGATCCTGCTCCCCGAGCCGGTTCGCCGTCACAGATGCGGCGCTGCGAGACGGTAGAGCACGTAGGCGAGGCCGGCGACGAGCGGGAGCACGACGATGACGACCACTCGATAGAGTCGCAGATGCGATTGCTGGCGCGCGATCGCGAGGTCCTGCGCGTCGATCGCGCGCTGCTGCGCGGCGATCGATCGTTCCTGGTTGGCGAGCGCCTGCTTCTGCAGATCGCGGATCTCGACGAGCAGGGCGGCGACTTCGTCCGCCCGTTCCGTCGATGCCGGGCTCACCGCAGCCAGCCGTGGCGCGCGGCCTTGCGGGCCATCACGACCAGCAGGATCGCGATCACCAGCACCAGGCCCTGCATGATCCAGCCGGCGGTCGGAATCGGCAGCGTGCGCGCGATCAGCACGAAGCCGAGGTCCTGCACCACCAGGCCGAGCACCGAGAGGATCAGCAGCGGCGTCGCCCAGCGGCGCTTGAGCACCAGGCCGAGGCTGCCGAGCGCGCCGGCGGCGACCGCGACGATCGAACCGATCACCATCCACGGTGCGCGCGCGGCATGAATCGCCTGCTGGTCGGCCGGCAGCGCCGCGACGGCATCGGGCGGCATCATCGCGTCCATCGCGATCATGAAACAGCCGAGCAGATTCCACAGCAGCGCGAGCACGGCGACGGGCGTGAACCACTTCGGTACGGTGTTCATGGCGTTTCTCCCCGGGGTGTGCCGACTGGGATGCGCGGGCGACGCGAAGGGTCGCAGCGGTCGTCGGT
>CBIHMN010000164.1:0-5288 GCA_966211005.1 uncultured Arenimonas sp. | reverse complement strand
GCGTGAGCGGGTTGCGCATGCAGCCGAACTGCGCGCCGCCCGGCAGCGGGAAGCCGGCCGCCAGCACGTCGCCGACGTCGCAGCCGCCACCGGTGTCGGTGCCTTCGCCCTCGTAGCGCAGCTCGCTGTGCGACGGCAGGTCCCACACTTCGGTCGCGCCGACTTCCGCCACCATCGCCAGCTGCTCGGCGCCGAGCACGTTGCCGAACGCCTTCGTGAACGTCATCTGCAGCTGGCTGACTTCGTGTTCGCGCCAGCCGCGCACTTCCGAGCCGAACGCGTACTGCCCGAGCTGGCTGTTGAAGTCGAGCGCCGGCAGCGGGATGAACGGGTTGAGCGGGCTCAGCGCCGCGTACAGCAGCTCGACGTCGTCCACCTGCAGCGGCATGTTCGGCCGGTGGCTGATCTCGCCCTGCCACGCGATACCGCCCGGCAGCGTCGTGTTCCACGAGATGCCGTACAGCTGGATGTCTTCCGGGTACTCGACGAAGAAACGGCCGGTCGCGGCGCCGCCGACCGGGTCGGTGACCGCGCGGCCCGACAGCAGCGGCACGCGGCTGTGGTAGTTCAGGAAGTAGAAGCCGAACTCGGTTTCGTTCAGCGCCTCGGCGTACCAGCGCAGCGCCATGCCGAACTGCCCGGAATCGTCGGCGTTGCGGTTCGGCAGGCGGCCGACGGCGTTGCCGCAGCCGATCGCGACGATCTGCGCGGCGGTGGCCGGGCCGTAGATCGCGGCGAGGTCGGCGAAGCGGTCGGACGTGGCGTAGCCGGCCGGGCCGTTGTAGCAGGTGGAGAAGAAGTTCTCGGGGTTGTACACCGGCTGCGGCGTGGTGCCGAAGCCCAGCATCACGTAGGTGCCGCCCGGCGTCGCGAAGTCGTTGGAGCTGAAGTACGTGCCGGCCGCGTCGATCTCGATTTCCTCGAACTCGAACATGTACAGCGCCTCGAGCGAGACGTTGTCGCTCAGCTGCACCGAGCCCCAGAGCATGTCGATGGGCAGGAACGCTTCCTTCAGCTCGGCGCCCGCGACGCGCAGCGCCGACAGGTCGACCGGGTTGATCACGTTGATGCCGTTCTGGATGAACGTGCCCTCGCCCCAGCTCACGACCTGGCGGCCGAGGCGGACGGTGCCGTTGTTGCCGCCGTCGGCGCCCAGCTCGAAGTCCTTGAACACGAAGAAGTCGAGCATGCGGAAGCGCTGGCCGATGCGGTCCAGCGCCTCGTCGGTCATGTCGTCGCGGCCTTCGTTCTCGAAGTCGTAGAAGTACGTGGCGCGGGCGAACAGGCCCCAGTCGCGCCAGTTCAGCGACAGCTCCGACGTCAGCTTCACCGCGCTCGAAATCGCGTCGCCGTCGTCGTACTTGAGGTTGCCGTCGTCACGGTTGGCCGAGAAGCGGCCGGGGGCGGCCAGCTGCTCCGGCGAACCCGGCACACCGCCGGCGGCGGTGCAGCGGCCCGGGCCGACCGGGATCGCGCCGAGCGGGACGTTCTGGGTGCACAGGAGCGGGTTGAACCACGACTTGGCGATCAGGTCGTCGTCCCGGTCCTCGACGCGCCACGCGTAGCCGTACGACACCGTCGTGTCGAGGCTGCCGGTGAGCTCGCCGTTCGAGAACTCGAAGGCGTGGGCGGCCGGCGCCAGCATCAGACCGAGGGCGACCGCGGCGGCCAGCGGGGCACGAGCGACCGGCCCGTGGGATGCGTGCATTCTCTTCATGGGTTCGTCCTCGACTCGGTTCTGGGCAGCGGAAGGGTGACGGCGGCGGGCGCCGGCGGCTTCGGCCGGCGTTGCGCGGTGTTCGGAATGCATCGGATTCGGTTCCCCCGGACTCTAGAGCATTTCCTCTAGGCATATTAAATGTTCGTTAGGAAATGGCAATGCTGCGGCGTATGGAAATTTCGGGAACGTGATCCCGGTCAATCGGACGCCGCGAACATCGCCGCCGCCGGAGCGAACGGGCGCAGGGTGACCCCGAGCGCGGACCGCACCGGTGCGGCGTCGTAGACCAGGTCCTCGCCCAGTCGCCGCTGCATGCCCTCCCCGGCATCGGTCACCGCGCCGGCGGCGCGCGCGAGGCCCAGCGCCGCGCCGAACGCCGCGTCGGGCAGCCGCCAGATCCGCGCGGACGGCACCGCGGCCGCGAGCGTGCGGCGGACCATCTCGTCGTAGCGGAGCGTCTCGCCGCCGGGCAGGTCGAAGCGCCCCGGCACCGGGCCGGGACGGCGCGCGCCCGCGAGCACCGCCGCGGCGACATCCGCCGCATGGACCGGCTGGCGGAGGCCGGTCGCGCCACGGGGCAGCGGTATCACGCGCCAGCGCCGGGCCAGGTCGACGAAGCGGGTGAGGTTCCGGTCGCGGCCGACGCCGTAGATCAGCGTCGGCCGCAGCAGCGTCAGCGCCGCGCCGCGCGCCGTGCAGGCGGCGGCGATACGGGTTTCGGCGTCCGCGAGGCGGCCGGCGAGTTCGCGCTCCGCCGGGTCGACCGACCGCGACTTGCTGTGCACGCTGGTCGAACCGAGCGCGACGACCCGCGCCGAGGCCGGTCCGGCGCGCTCGTACCAGCGCGAGAATTCGTGCAGCGGTCCGACGCTGATCACCACGTCGTATGCCGGCTGCGGCGGTGTCCATCCGCCGAGGTCGCCCCGGTGCCAGTCGATGCCGGCACGCGACGGCGGCTCGCGCCGGGTCACCGCGGTGAGGCGTGCCTCGCCAGGGCGCCACTCGTCCAGCAGCGCGTGGCCGACCGCGCCGGTCAGACCGAACGCGAGCCAGTCCGCCGTCACCCGGGTTTCTTCGGCAGGATCCATGCGAGCAGCAGATAGCCGGCGATCGCCGACAGCAGCGAGCCCGCCAGGATGCCGACGCGGTTGGCGACCTGCAGGTCGAAATGCGACGCATCGAACGACAGCGCGCCGATGAACAGGCTCATCGTGAAACCGATGCCGCACAGCATCGACATGCCGTACAGGCCGCCCCAGGTCACCCCGTCCGGGCGGCGGACCAGCCCCGTGCCGATCAGGCCGGCCGCCATCCCGAAGATGCCCAGCTGCTTCCCGACGAACAACCCGAGGGCGATGCCGAGCGGCACCGGCTCGGCGAGGCTGGCGAGGCTGAGTCCCGACAGCGGAACGCCGGCGTTGGCGAACGCGAACAGCGGCAGGATGCCGTACGCCACCCAGGGGTGCAGCGCGTCTTCGAGCACTTCCAGCGGTCCCCGCACGTCGGGGTCGGCGACGCGCCGGCCGTACGCGTCTTCCACCGTGGCCGGCGCGGGCACCTGCAACGGCACGACCATGCCCAGCGCGACGCCGGCGAGGGTGGCGTGCACGCCCGATTTCAGCAGCGCCACCCACATCGCCACCCCGAGCACCATGTAGACGCTCAGGGTGCGCACGCCGCGGCGGTTCGCGACGATCAGCGCGGCGAGGGCGACCAGCGCCAGCCCGAGCGCCTGCATCGAGAGGTGGTCGGTGTAGTAGATCGCGATGATCAGGATCGCCCCGAGGTCGTCGGCGACGGCGATGGCCGTCAGCAGGAGCTTGAGCGCGAGCGGAACGCGGCTGCCGAGCAACGCGAGGACACCGAGGGCGAACGCGATGTCGGTCGCCGCCGGGATGGCGACGCCGCGCATCGCGACCGGGTCGCCCCAGTTCGCCCACGCGTAGATGCCCATCGGCACGGCCATGCCGGCCAGCGCGCACAGTCCGGGCAGCAGCATCTGCGAGCGCTGCGAGAACTGCCCATGGATCATCTCGCGCTTCAGTTCGAGACCGACCAGCAGGAAAAAGACGGCCATCAGTCCGTCGTTGATCCACAGCAGCAGCGGCTTGTCGAGGTCGAGTTCGCCGATCCGCACCTGCACCGGCAGCCTGAACAGGTCCTCGTACAGGTCCTCGAGCGGGGAATTGGCGCAGACCAGCGCCAGGGCGGCGGCGATGATCAGCAGGATGCCGCCGGAGGCCTCGAGCCGGATGAAGTGCGCCAGCTCGCGAGCGGCACGCTCTGCCAGCGTCGATGCGGTCTTTCCCATGTTTTGCCCGGTGCTTGGCGAAATCCGATTATAGGCCGCACGCGCTCGGGCCCGCGTGGCCGGTGCGATGTATCGTGTCGCGCCAGCCCGCCGACCCGAGACCGCCGTGACTTCGACGCTCCGCCGCATCGCGCTGCCCACCGGTCCGCTGCTCGCCGCGGCGCTCTACCTGTGGCTGGCCGGCACCGGCGAACCGCACGTGCTCGCGGCCACGGTCGGGCTGACGGCCTGGTGCGCGGCGTGGTGGGTGCTCGAACCGGTGCCGGCCCCGGTGACCGCGCTGCTGCCGCTCGCCGCGCTGCCGGTGCTGGGCGTGCTCGACGCCAAGCAGGTCGCGCAGAGTTACGGGCACGAACTGATCCTGCTGCTCGGCGGCGGCTTCATGCTCTCGCGCGCGCTGGAGCGCAGCGGCGCGCATCGCCGGCTCGCACTGGCGATGGTGCGCGCGTTCGGCGGCCGCAGCGGCCGGCATCTGCTGTACGGCTTCATCGCCGCGACCGGTGTCGTTTCGATGTGGATCAGCAACACGGCGACGACGCTGCTGATGCTGCCGGTGGCGCTGGCGGTGCTGCAGTCGTACCCGGACCGCCGACTGCACGCGCCGCTGATCCTGGCGATCGCCTACGCGGCGAGCATCGGCGGGCTCGGCACGCCGATCGGGTCGCCACCCAATCTGGTGTTCATGCAGGTCTACGCCGACGTCACCGGCACGCGCTACGGCTTCCTCGACTGGATGGCGATCGGCGTACCGGTGGTGCTGGTGTTCCTGCCGCTGCTGGGGCTGTGGCTCGGCCGGCGGCTCGCCGGCGCACCCGCGGCGGTGCTGCCCGATGCCGGCGCGTGGACGACCGGCGAGCGCCGCGTCATCGCCGTGTTCGCGCTGACCGCCGCCGCGTGGATCTTCCGCAGCGAGCCGTTCGGCGGCTGGAGCGCGCTGCTCGGCCTTCCGGGCGCCAACGACGCCAGCGTCGCGCTGCTCGCGGTGGTGCTGCTGTGCGTGATTCCCGACGGCAAGGGCCGCCAGCTGCTGGACTGGGAAACGGCCGAACGCGTGCCGTGGGGCGCACTGGTGCTGTTCGGCGGCGGCATCGCGCTCGCGGCGGCGTTCCAGAGCTCCGGGCTCAGCGACCGGCTCGCTCGTTCGCTTTCGGGGCTCAGCGTGCTGCCGCTGCCGTTGCTGCTGGCGGGCATCGTCGGCAGCGTCGTGCTGATGTCGGAAGTGGCGAGCAACACGGCGACGGCGGTGCTGCTGATGCC
>CBIHMN010000163.1:0-5291 GCA_966211005.1 uncultured Arenimonas sp. | reverse complement strand
TCGACCTGCAGGTCGATGCCCTCGATCTGCTCGGTTCGCCGCTCGGCGAAGCCCGGGTACAGCTGCGCCGTGGCGCCGCGGTGACGCGGGTGCAGGTGACCGGCGCGGCGATCGCCGGCAGCGTCGAGATTCCGGAAACCCTCTCGCAGGGCGTGCGCGGCACGTTCGAACGCCTGCACTGGCCCGAGAAGACGGGCGAGCCGACGCCCGCGCAGGTCGCCGAGGCCGACGAAGGCCGCAGCGACGATCCGTCGAAGGTGCCGCCGCTGCGTTTCTCGGTACAGGACCTGCGCGTCGGGGCGCTCGCGCTCGGCGCGACGGAACTGGTCGCGTCGCCGGTGGCGACGGGCATGCGCGTGGAGCGCTTCACCACGCGCTCGCCGACGCTGGAGCTGCTGGCGACCGGCGAGTGGCTCGCGACCGGCGCCGGCCGCAGCCGGTCGCGATTCGAAGTCGATTTCCGCGCCGACAGTCTCGGCGAACTGCTGGCCGCGTTCGGTCTCAAGGGCATGGTCGACGACGGCGAGACGCGTGGCCATCTCGGCGGGCACTGGCCCGGTTCGCCCGGTGCCTTCAGCCTCGCGCGGTTCGAGGGCACGCTGCGCGCCGATGTCGGCGAAGGCGCGCTGCTGGAACTGGAGCCGGGCGGCGGCGGCCGCGTGCTCGGCCTGCTGAGCCTCGCGGAGATCCCGCGCCGGCTGACCCTCGATTTCAGCGACTTCTTCGAGAAGGGGTTCGGTTTCAACACGATGAGCGGCGAATTCGCCTTCGCCGATGGCCGCGCCACGACCGACCTGCTGCAGATCGACGGCCCGGCCGCGGAGATCCGCGTCAGCGGTGCGACCGACCTGCGCGCGGAGCGCTACGACCAGCGCATCGAGGTACTGCCGAAGGCCGGCGGCGTGCTGCCGGCGATCGGGCTGGTGGTCGGCGGACCGGTCGGTGCCGCGGCCGGCGCCGTCGCGCAGGCGGTGCTGCAGCAGCCGCTGAAACAGGCGGCGCGCACCGTGTACCACGTCACCGGGCCGTGGGAAGAGCCGGAAGTGGTCGTGGTGGAAAAGGGGCCGCCGGTCGCGGCCACCGACGAACCGGCGACGGCCGGGAACTAGCGCCTTTCACCCGCGCGTCGCCTCCGGCCTGGCCGAAGCTGCGAGAATCGACGGTCCCCGATCGCCGAGTCCGCCGCCCCATGTCCGACACCCTGCAGCTCGCCAGCCATCGCCTGCTCGCGCCCGGCGGCCTCGATACCGGCAGTCTCGATGGTGCGTTCTCGCGGCTGATGGGCCCCGGCGTCGACTACGGCGACCTGTATTTCCAGCACAGCCGGCGCGAGAGCTGGACGATCGAGGACGGCATCGTCAAGGACGGCGCGCATTCGATCGAGCAGGGCGTCGGCGTGCGCGCGGTCAGTGGCGAGAAGTCCGGCTTCGCGTACTCCGACGACATCCGCGCCGACGCGCTGCTGGAATCGGCGGCGGCGGCGCGCGCGATCAGCCGCGACGGCGATGCGGTGCGCGCCGGCCACCGCGTGGTCGTGCCCGGCCGCGCGCTGTACGCGCCGCTCGACCCGGTCGAGGGCATGGACGCGGAAGCGAAGATCGCCGCGCTGCGCGAAGTCGACGCGTTCGTGCGCGCCGCCGACCCGCGCGTCAAGCAGGTGATCGTCAGCCTGTCGGGCGGCGTCGACACCGTGCTGCTGGCCCGCAGCGACGGCGTGCTCGCCGCCGACGTGCGGCCGCTGGTCCGCTTCAACGTGCAGGTGATCATCGAGGACGGCGGCCGCCGCGAGCAGGGCTATTCCGGCGCGGGCGGCCGCTACGGCTACGACGAGCTCTTTTCCGGCGACCGGCCGAAGTCGGTGGCGCGCGAAGCGCTGCGGCAGGCGCTGGTGAACCTGGAGGCGATCGACGCGCCGGCCGGCACGCTGCCGGTGGTGCTCGGACCCGGCTGGCCCGGCGTGCTGCTGCACGAGGCCGTCGGCCACGGGCTGGAGGGCGACTTCAACCGCAAGGGCACGTCGGTCTACGCGGGCCGCATCGGCGAGCGCGTCGCCGCGCCGGGCGTCACGATCGTCGACGACGGCACGCTGCCGGGCCGCCGCGGCTCGCTCAACATCGACGACGAGGGCACGCCCACGCGGTGCACCACGCTGATCGAGGACGGCATCCTGCGCGGCTACCTGCAGGACACGCTGAACGCGCGCCTGATGGGCGTGGCGCCCACCGGCAACGGCCGCCGCGAATCGTTCGCGCACCTGCCGATGCCGCGGATGACGAACACCTACATGCTCGCGGGCAATTACGACCCGGCGGAGATCGTCGCGTCGGTGAAGAAGGGGCTGTACGCGCCCAATTTCGGCGGCGGGCAGGTCGACATCACCAGCGGCAAGTTCGTGTTCGGTGCGACCGAGGCCTACCTGATCGAGGACGGCAGGATCACGCGGCCGGTGAAGGGCGCGACGCTGATCGGCAACGGCCCGGAAGCGATGACGCGGGTGTCGATGGTCGGCCGCGACCTCGCGCTCGACGAAGGCGTGGGCGTCTGCGGCAAGGACGGCCAGTCCGTCCCGGTCGGCGTCGGCCAGCCCACGCTCAAGATCGACGCGATGACCATCGGCGGCACGCGAGCCTGACGGGCGACGTGGCGACCTGGACGGAAGAGCGTTCTGGCCACGACTTACACGACAGACACGAATGAACACGACAAAAGCCAAAGCATTGCCGATGGAATGCTCTTGTCGTGTTCTGTCGTGTCCGTCGTGTAATTCGTGGCCAGAAACGCACTCCGCCACGCGCGCCGCGTCACTCGTCCGCCGGTTCGTCCGGAGCGGCGAGCAGCTCGCGCAGTTCGCGGAAGAGCTCGCGGTAGGCGTGCGGCGGTTTGTTCTTCAGTTTCTCGTGGTGCGCGTTGCGGGCGAGCTGGCGCAGGCGCTGGCGGTCGGCGTGCGGGTGCGCGTCGACGAATTCCCCGAGCGCCTCGTCGCCGTCCGCGATCAGGCGGTCGCGCCAGTATTCGACCTGGTGCAGCGCCTGCGCCTCGCGTCGGCCGTCGGCCTTGTCGTGCTCCAGCGCCGCGCGGATGGCGGCGAGCGCCTCGTCGTCGCGCCGGCGCATGTGCTTGGCGAGGTACTGCACCTGCCGCTTGCGGGCGATCTGCGAGGTGATCTTCTTCGACGCCAGCACCAGCTCGCGCAGCTCGTCGTCGACCGGCATGCGCGCGAGGTCGGCGTCGCTGCGCTCGACCAGCCGCTGCGCCAGCTCCAGCACCGCCAGCGCCTGTCGGCGCTGCTCGCCGCGGCTCGGGCCGTGTTCGGCTTCTTCCTCTTCCAGGTCCGTGTCGTGCATCGCGGTCCGTCCGTCATTCCTCGCGCAAGGATACGCCCATGACCCTTCCCGCCGCAGTCCGGGACGATTCCGCCGAACGGCTCGCGCACCTGTCCACGCTCGCCCGCGACGTCCTGCGGCGATGCGCCGCCCGCGGCGCGACGCAGGCCGAAGTGTCGCTGAACGAAGATCGCGGCCTGTCCGTGAACGTGCGGCTCGGCGAGGTGGAAACCGTGGAGCGCACGCGCGATCGCGGCGTCGCCGTCACGGTGTACTTCGGGCAGCGCAAGGGCAGCGCCAGCACCGCCGACCTGCAGCCGGGGAGCGTGGAGGCGACCGTCGAGCAGGCCTGTGCGATCGCGCGTCACACCGAATCCGATCCGGCGGCGGGGCTCGCCGACGCCGACCGCATGGCGACGGAGGTTCGCGATTTCGACGGCTGGCATCCGTGGGACGTCGACGCCGACCGCGCGATCGCGCTCGCGATCGAGGCCGAATCGGCAGGCCGCGGCGCCGACCCGCGCATCGCCAATTCCGACGGCGCTTCGACGTTCAGCGGCGAAAGCGTCTCGGTGTACGCCAACAGCCACGGTTTCGTCGGCGGCGACCGCAGCACGAACCACTCGCTCAGCGTGTCGCTGATCGCCGGCCGCGGCGACGACATGCAGCGCGAGCACTGGTACACGACCGCGCTGTCGCCGGACGACCTCGAAGCCCCGGTGGCCGTCGGCCGGCGCGCCGCCGAACGCACGGTGTCGCGGCTCGATCCCCGTCCGCTGAAGACGGGCGACTACCCGGTGCTGTTCGCGCCGGAAACCGCGCGCAGCCTGGTCGGCCACCTGCTGGCGGCGATCTCGGGCGGCAACCTGTATCGCCGCGCGAGTTTCCTCGTCGACCAGGCCGGCGAACGCATCCTGCCGCCGTGGTTCCGGATCCTCGAGCGGCCGCACCTGCCGCGCGGGCTGCGGTCCGGATCGTTCGACGCCGAGGGCGTGGCCACCGTGGAATCGCCGATCGTCGACGGCGGCGTGCTGCAGCGCTACCTGCTCGGCAGCTATTCGGCGCGCAAGCTCGGCCTGCGCAGCACCGGCAACGCGGGCGGCGTGCACAACCTCGAGGTCGCGGCGAACGCCGCCGACGGCGCGGCGATCGCGCGTGCGATGGGCCGCGGCCTGCTCGTCACCGACCTGATGGGGCAGGGCGCGAACACCGTCACCGGCGACTATTCGCGCGGCGCGGCCGGTTTCTGGATCGAGAACGGCGAGATCGCGCACGCGGTCGACGAACTGACCATCGCCGGGCGGCTGCAGGACGTCTTCCTCGCGATCGAAGCGGTGGGCGCCGACGTCGATCGTCGCTCGCACATCGGCATCGGTTCGCTGCTGGTCGGCCGGATGACGGTGGCGGGCGAATCCTGATGCCCGCGATCACGCCGCCTTGACAGTTTCGGCGTATCGCCGGACAGTACCGGGGCCGCGTGCCCGCAGGGCGCCGCCGCATCAAAACCTCGGGGAAATCACATGAATGAAGTAGCTGCCGCGCCGCAGGAAGACCGCACCCTGGCGATGATCACCCACCTGTCGGGCATCGTCGCGGGTTTCATCGTCCCGCTGATCATCTGGCTCATCAACAAGGACAAGCCGGAAAAGGGCTTCCTGATCGACCAGTCGAAGGAAGCGCTGAATTTCCAGATCACGCTGATCCTCGCGTACGTCGCCTGCATCATCCTGAGCTTCGTCCTGATCGGCGCGCTGCTGATGCCGATCGTCTGGATCGCGTCGGTCGTCTTCATGATCCTCGCCGGCGTCAAGGCGAACAGCGGCGTCGCGTACCGTTATCCGGTCACGCTGCGCCTGATCAACTGACCGTCGCCGGCGCGCGGATCGGCATCAGCTGATCCGCGCGACCGCGAACTCCGCGAGCCGGCGCAGCGCGTCGGCCCGCGCATCGAGCGGCCCGAGGGCCGCT
>CBIHMN010000162.1:0-5308 GCA_966211005.1 uncultured Arenimonas sp. | reverse complement strand
ACCGCGAGCTGCAGGTGCAGGTCGGCGACCGCATGCTCGCCGAGGCGCAGCTGCGCGAACAGGACCGGCGCAAGGACGAGTTCCTCGCCACCCTCGCCCACGAGCTGCGCAATCCGCTGGCGCCGCTGCGCAACGCGCTGAGCATCCGCCGCGTCGCCGGCGACGCGAAGGACCCGCTGCAGGAACTGATGGAGCGGCAGCTCGGGCTGATGGTGCGGCTCATCGACGACCTGCTCGACGTCGCCCGCGTCAGCCGCGGCAAGCTCAACCTGAAACCCGGCGCGACCACGCTGCAGGACGTGCTGCGCACCGCGATCGAGACCTCTTCGCCGCTGCTCGAGAACGGCGGCAATCCGCTCCAGCTGCGGATGCCGGACGACCCGCTGCCGCTGTACGCCGACGGCCACCGGCTGTCGCAGGCGTTCTCCAACTTGCTCAGCAATGCGGCGAAGTACTCCGATGCCGGGCAGCCGGTCGAAGTCCTGGTCGCCGGCGACGACGACGAGACGAAGGGCCCCGGGGTCGTGATCGACATCCGCGACCACGGCATCGGCCTGACGGCGGAGCAGACGCGCGGGATCTTCGAGCTGTTCGCGCAGGTCGACACGGCGGTCGACCGGGCCCGGGGCGGTCTCGGCATCGGCCTGACCCTGGCGCGGCACCTGATCGAAATGCACGGCGGGACGATCGCGGTCGCCAGCGACGGGACCGGCAAGGGCAGCACCTTCCGCGTGCGGCTGCCGCTGACGTCGCCACCGGAGGCGGCGGTGCCGCCACCCGAACCGGCCGCCGACGCCGAATCCGTCGGCCCGTGCCGCGCGCTGGTGCTCGACGACAACCAGGACGCGGCCGACACGCTGAAACTGCTGATGCAGATGCTCGGTCACGAATCGCGATCGCTCTACGACCCCTACGAGGTCGAGACCGCGGTCGCGGCGTTCGACCCGGACATCGTCTTCCTCGACATCGGCATGCCGGGGCTGAGCGGCTACGAGCTCGCGCGGCGCCTGCGCCAGCAGGATGGCGGCCGCGCCCGCACGCTGGTGGCCGTCACCGGGTGGGGCCAGCCGGAAGACCGTCGCCGCACCGAGGAGGCGGGGTTCGACCTGCACCTCGTCAAGCCGCCGGAACTCGACGCGATCAGGTCGATCTGCGCGAACGTGCGCCGGCGTCGCGACTGAGCCCACCCGCCGCCGTGCGCGTGAGCAGCAGGTACGCCGGTGCGGCGAGCGCCAGCGGCAGCAGGTAGTACGCGGCGCGATAGAGCAGCACCGCGGCCACCAGTTCCGGACGCGCGGCGATGCCCGCGAGCATCGTCACCACGACGAAATCCAGCACGCCGAGGCCGCCCGGCACGTGCGTCACCGCGGCCGCGACCGCGCCGATCAGCAGCGCCGCGAGCGCGTGCCCGTAGCCCGCCGCGTCGCCGAGGCACAGCCAGAGCACGCCGCCCATCACCAGCCAGTTGCCGAGCGCCGCGGCGAGCATCGCCGCCGCTGGACGCGGTGGCGGGAACGGATACGCGTGACCGCGCACCGTCGGCTCGAAGCCGCGCACGCTCGCCCACGCGGCGAGCGCGACGGCGACCGCCGCGCCGGCGGAGATCGCGAGCGCGCCGCCCCGCCCGGTCCATCGCTCCAGCCCGACATCCGGACCCCAGAACGGCAGTGTCGCCAGCAGCAGCAGGTAGCCGGCCCAGTTCGCCAGAATGCTGCCGGCGATCACCCGGCCGATCTTCGTCGCCGGCACGCCCTGCTTGCCGTAAAGCCGCAGGCGGAAACCGACGCCGCCCACCGCGCCGCCGAGGTTGAGGTTCATCGCGTAGCAGGTGGTGGCCGTGAGCCACGTGCGCCACAGCGGCAGGCGATGACCGGCGAGGCCGCGCCCGACGACGTCGAGCAGGCCGTAGACCGCGTGCCCGGCGAGCGCGAGCAGCGCGATCGTCGCCAGCTGCCACGGCGAACGGGTGCGTGCCGACGCGAGCACCGCCGGCCAGTCGGTGCGCGTGCCGAGACGCCAGAGCATCCAGGCCACCAGCAGCGCGAAGGCGACCCACGCGAGGCGCTTCCAGAGCGGCTTGCGCGGCTCAGCCACCGCCCGGCTCCGGTGCCACCCGGACCAGGCGCGGGCGATGTGCCGGCAGCCAGCCGGCCCATGCCGGGAACCGTTGCAGCGCGTAGAGCACGACGCGCATCCGCAGCGTCGTCCAGAAGCCGCGTCGCGGTGCGTCGTGCCGGCACACCAGGTCGCAGCGCGAGGCGTCCATCAGGTTCTCGAGGCGACTCCGCAGCTCGGCGGCGAAGGCGGTGTCGTCGACCAGCAGGTTCGATTCGAGGTTCAGCGCGAGGCTCAGCGGATCGAGATTGCTGGAGCCGACGGTGCTCCACTGCCCGTCGATGACGGCTACTTTCGCGTGCAGCGGCCGCTCGGTGAATTCATGGATGCGGACGCCGGCCGGCAGCAGGTAGTCGTAGAGCGAGCGCGCCAGCGTCGTCACGAAGTCCATGTCCGGGTTGCCCTGCACCACGATGTGCACCGCCACACCCCGCCGCGCCGCGTTGCGCAGGTCGCGCAGCAGCCGGAAACCGGGGAAGAAGTAGGCGTTCGCGAGCACGATCTCGCGCTTCGCGGCCTGGATCGCCCGGCGGTATTCGCGTTCGATGTCGTGCCGGTGCCGCCCGTTGTCGCGGTAGACGAACCGCGCACGCGCGCCGGTGGTGCCGCCCGAGGGCGGCAGCCGCGGCCGGCGGCCGGGCCACCAGCCGCGCCAGCGGCGGCGCGGGCCGTCGTCGAACTGCTCGTCGAAGTACGCCTGGATGTCGGCCACGACGGGGCCTTCGACCTCCACGGCGAAATCCTGCAGCGACTTCTCGCCGCTGCTGCGCAGATGGTCGCGGGTGAAGTTGATGCCGCCCTGGAACGCGATGCGGCGGTCGAACACCGCGGTCTTGCGGTGCATCCGCCGGAACAGGTTCGTTCTCCAGCCGAGCAGGCGCCGGCGCGGCTGGAACGACTTCAGGGTGATGCCGGCATCCCGGCAGCCGGAGAGATACCGCTCGGACAGTTCGTCGGACCCGAACCCGTCCACCAGCACGCGCACCCGCACACCGCGCGCGCAGGCTTCGCACAGCGCCTCGCGCAGCGGGTTGCCGACCTCGTCGTCGGCGAGGATGAACGTCTCGATGCAGATGCTGGTGGTCGCCGCGCGCACCAGTTCCAGGATGCGCGGGAAGAACTCCTCGCCGTTCTCCCACAGGCGTACGCGGTTGCCGTCATGCCATGGCGTCACGGGGCGACCTCCGCGAGCAGTGGCAGGTGGTCCGACAGGTGCGGCCACGGCATCGCCGAGAGCACCATCGCCGACACCACCTCGACGCCGCGCGCGTAGATGCGGTCGAGCGGCAGCAGCGGCAGGCGGGCGGGAAACGTCCGCGGGCAGCCGTCGCCGACCTCGCCGAACGCCGACACGACCCCGCAGTCACGGCGCACGACCGGATCGACCTTGCGACGCCAGTCGTTGAAGTCGCCGGCGACCAGCAGCGGCTCGCCGGCCGGCACCTCGTCGGCGACGAGCCGCGCCAGTGCCGACGCCTGGTGGCGCCGATGCGCGTCGCCGAGACCGAAATGCACGCAGACCACGTGGACGGTGCCGAACGCCGGCGTGTCGAGCGCGCAGTGCAGCAGCCCGCGCGCCTCGCTGCCGTCGTCCACCGAGGCGTCGTGGTTGTGCCACGACCGGATCGGGAAACGCGACAGCACGGCGTTGCCGTGATGGCCGTCCGGATACACCGCGTTGCGGCCGTAGGCGTACTGCGTCCACAGCGAATCGGCGAGGTATTCGTAGTGCGGAACGTCGACGTCGGCCGGCGCACGGCCGCCGAGGCCGATCACTTCCTGCAGGCAGACGACGTCGGCCCCGGTGCTGCGCACCGCCTCGCGCAGCTCGGCGAGCACGAAGCGCCGATGCCACGCCGACATGCCCTTGTGCACGTTGATCGACAGCAGCCGCAGCAACGGCCCGTCCTCAGGCCGCGACTGCGCCATGGCGTCTCAGTCGCCCTGCTTGCGGCCGGACCCGGACTGCTTGCCGCCACCGTCCTGCTTGTTGACGGTCGCCCACGCGCGGGCTTCGGCCGTTTCTTCCGACAGGCCTTTCTCGCGGTAGCTTTCCTCGATGTGCTCGGCCTGCCGCTTCTGCTTGTCCGTGTAGCTCGACTTGTCGCCGCGTGGCATGTCGCGTCCTCCGTCAGTGCGGGCAGGCGGTGCCCTTCAGCATGTCCTGCGTGGCCGCCGGCTGACGCGCGCTCGCGACGTTCGACAGCGACATGAAGCCGACCAGCCGGCCTTCGCGATCGACGACGGGCAGGCGTCGCACGCCCAGGTCCGACATGCGGTCGGCCGCGGTTTCGACGCTGTCGTCCGCACGGCAGGTCTGCAGTTCCCCGGTCATCACCCGGCTCACCTCGCAGCTGCCGTCGAGGCCGTCGGCCAGCGCGCGGATGACGATGTCGCGGTCGGTGATCATCCCGACGAGCTTCTGGTCGCGGCTGACCGGCAGGCTGCCGATGTCGTGCTGCCGCATCATCTCGGCCGCCTCGCGCAGCGTGCCGTTGCAGCCGATCACATGCACGTCGGTGGTCATCACGTCGGAAACGTTCATCGCGGTTCTCCTTTCATCCGGCTCGGGTCGCGGCGGGGGCCGCGACGGTGCGACGGGATCGCACGCACCCGGGAAAAGTAGCGGCCCCGTCGCGAACGCCGCGTCGACGTGCGGCGAGGCCCGGCACGGCCGGGCCCGTGTCGCGCCGCGGGATCAGTCCCCGCGGCAGTTCGCTTCCGCGTCGGCGGCGACGGTCCGGCGGCCCGGCGCGCAGGCGGGACAGTCCGGGTCGGGCCGCAGCCGGGTTTCGCGGAAGCGCATCGCCAGCGCGTCGAAGTGCAGCAACCGCCCGGAAAGCGGCGTGCCCAGGCCGAGCAGCAGCTTCAGTGTTTCCGTGGCCTGCAGCAGGCCGATCACGCCGGGCAGCACGCCCAGCACGCCGGCCTCCGCGCAGTTCGGGGCGTCCTCCGGCGCGGGGGGCGCCGGGAACAGGCAGCGGTAGCACGGCGCGACGCCGCGACGCCGTCCCGCGTCGAACACGCTCACCTGCCCTTCGAACCGGTGCACCGCACCGTAGACGAGCGGCTTGCCGGCGCGCACGCAGGCATCCGACAACAGGTAGCGCGCCGGGAAATTGTCGGCGCCGTCGACGACCACGTCGCAGTCGGCGACCAGCGCGTCCACGTTCGCCGCCGTGACGCGGACCGG
>CBIHMN010000161.1:0-5316 GCA_966211005.1 uncultured Arenimonas sp. | reverse complement strand
GGGCGGGGACTGAGCCGAAGGTTGTTGCCGCCCCCGCGGCAACCCCCGACAATCTCCGGGCCCGCGCCTCGCACGCGTTCCTCCCTTCGGCAGGCCCCCGGGCGCATCCGGAAATCAGCAACCTGTCGGCGGCGACGCCGGCCGCGGTGGAGCAGTCCAACCGCGATCTCGCCGCGCTGTTCATGCGCCTGGTGACGCAGGACTACCAGGCGGAGATGCAGACGATGCTCGCGAGCGACGGCAGCCAGTCGATCAAGGTCGCGTTCGAGTATCTCGGCCAGATCGGGATGCAGGAACTGATGTCCCACCCCGCGGTGAACGGTCGCATCTCGGAGTTCGAGCAGCACATCGACCAGGCGAAGCTGCAGGCCGCGCTGCAGCCCTGACCGGCGGGCGCGCACTGCGATCGCGACGCGCGCCCCACACACGGATCCGTCGATCAGGGCGCGCAGCCCTGCGTCGACCCCGGGCCGCCGAGCAGCACCACGCGGTCGTCGACGATCCAGTCGCCGGCCAGCGGCGCGTCGAACATCGCGTCGACCTGCACGCGGGTGAGCCCGCCCTCGCCGAAGAGCCGACGGATCGTGCCGACCGGCTGCCGCGTCGGCGCGACCGCCGCGCACGTCGGGCAGAAGCCCTGCAGCTGTTCGAGCACCAGCGTGGCGTCGGCGCCGGCGAAATCGCCGCTTTCGGCGGTGAGGAAGCGCGCCATGCCCTGCCCGTCGTAAAGGAACGCGGCGTGGAACTCGTAGTCGGGCCACAGCTGCACGCTGTAGCCGCTGCCGGCGCGGGCCGGATCGAACCAGTGCGAACTGGCATCCACGGGCTGGCCCGACAGCATCGGACAGCCGCGGCCAAGCGCGCCCAGCGGTTCGGAGCCAGCGACGCCGTCGACCATGTAGCTGAGCTGGAAGGCGTCCGGGCCGCTCGGCGTCAACACCGCGTGGCCGACGGCCACGAGATGGTTGCCGGTGCCCTGCCACGTCGACCGGAACAGCTTCGACGTCCAGACGCCGTCGATCGCGGGCGCCGGCGCCTGCAGGTAGTACCAGGTGGGCGTGCCGTCCTCCAGGTACGTGTACCAGAGCCCCGCCCACTGGTCGGCCGCCGGATACAGCAGCAGGCCATGGCCCGGTCGCGCCGCGTTGAAGTAGCTGCCGGGGCGCACGACCGGCGCGGCGCCCTCGATGGTCGCCTCCAGAAACAGGCGCGTACGACCGCCCGGTTCGCCGTACTCGCGCGCGCGGGTCACGACGTACCAGCGCCCGGGCGTCAGCTGCGGCGCGTCGAGCGTCAGCGTCTTGGTATGGGTGATGCCCAGCGCGGACTGCGCCGCGCCTGCGATCGACGGCGACGCCACGATCGCCGATGTCGCCGGATCCGACGCCGCGCCCTTCACCAGGTACACGTCGTGCGCATACGCGTTGTCGGCGGTGACGGAAAGCGACGTGGCGCCCTCCGGCACATCCACGAACACGCGCGCATCGGTGGTGCCTTCGGCGATCTCGAACAGGCGCTTTTCGCCGGGCAGCAGCGGCCGCGCCGTCAGCGCCGGCTGCGTGAATTCCAGCCGCACCGGCACCTCGCCCGCCGGCTGGCCGTTCTCGCGGACGCGCAGATAGCCGGCGCGCACCGCGCCGTCGTAAGCCGACGGCACGTCCCAGCCCAGGCGCAGAGCGAACGCGTCGCCCTTCGCCAGACGGGACGGGGCGGTGGCCGCGAGCACGCCTTCGCCGGTGTCGCCATCGGCGTCGACCATGGGTACTTCGAACACGTCCATCACCACCGGTACCGAGTTGCGCTGCACGACGCGAACCCAGTAGGCGATCGTGCCGCCGTCGGGGCCCACCTGGACCGGCAACTCGCAGCGCTGGTGCTGGGTGCCCATCGCCGAATGGCAGCGCACTTCTTCCGGGTCGTCCCAGAAGTCGCCGTCCGCGTCGACGCTGACCTTCAGCTCGAAGTCGGCGTCCGCCGCCGTGCCCCGCGCATAGACGAGCAGCCGCCAGTCGCGTCGCGGGTCGCCTGCCGGCACGTCGATGGTGAACGAGTTGTACTCGCCGTAGGCGATGCGCGGCGACACGAGCGGCGTCGCGCGATACGAGGTGGCGTGCCGGTCGCGCGTCGACACCAGCGGCACGTCGCGAGCGCCGGACCGCGCCCCGAGCGTCAGCGACACGTCGGCCACCGGCTTCAGGTGCACCGTCACCATGGCCTCGGCGCAACCTTCCGCGTAGCACAGGGAGTACGAGAAGACGTCGGTGCCGGTGCGGTCCGCCGCCGGGGTGTAACGCAGGATGTCGTCGCCCCGCCCGGGCGTGCCGGCATCGTCCACCGCCACGCTGCCCAGCAGCGGCTCGGTGGTCACCGCGAGACCGGACACCAGCTTCGACGCATCGATGGCGTCGTTCGCGAGTACCGCCAGCGTCGTCGCGGCGGCGTTTTCGGCCAGCCGGAACTGGTCGTCGACGGTGCCGGGAACGTCCGGCGGCGGTGGCGGCTCGTCGTCGTTGAGGATCATCAGGTCGCTGTGCGTGTTGATGTACACGCGCGGGCCGCTGACGATCGAGTGGTGCATGCGAAGCATCTCGTCGTATTCGACATCGGTGTCGCCGCGCACCCGCACCTTGAAAGAGCCCCCGAGTTCGCCGGCCGGGATGGTCATGCGCAGCGGCGAGGCAGCCTCGTAGTCGATGCCGGGCTCGACGCCGGCCGTGTCGCGCAGGCTCACGTCCCATACGATGTCGCGCGGCAGCCGCTCCGGGATGTCGATCCGCACCACGACGTCCTTCAGGCCCTCGTCGCCTTCCACGACTTCGAGCCGCTCCGGGATCACGGCGCGGATCAGGTTGATCGGCTGCACCTGCTCCGAATATCCCGACGGCGCACCGGCGCCGTGCGCGTTGTGCGCGACGACGCGGAAGCGGTAGAAATCCCCCGGGTTGAGCCCGGTGATCACGCGGTTCATCTGCAGCGTGCCGGCGTCGGGATCCAGCACGGTGACGACACCGGTATCGATCTCGACGGCTTCGACTGTGTACCCGGTCACCGGGCTGGCGCCCGGCTGCGGCGCCGGCGCCAGCCACAGGTAGGCCTCCTGGGAGCCCGCGAGCACGCGCGGCGGCGGCGGCCGGGCCGGTACCGGCAGCGACGGCAGCGGCACGACGCGGACGCGGTCGTTGCCGGCGTCGACGACGTAGAGCCGGCCCTGGCCGAGGGCGATCTGCCCCGGGTCGTCGAGCTGCGCGGCGGTGGCGGCTCCACCGTCGCCGGAAAAACCCGCGGTGCCGTTGCCCGCGAACGCGATCGGCCCGACCGGCGATTCGAAACGGTCGACGCGCGGATGGTCGCGATGCGAGACGTACGCGCGGTTCCACGGATCGATCGCGACGCTGCTCATCAGCCGCACGTCGGCCTGGGTCACGCCATCGGCCGCGAGGTTGCGCGCGGTGTAGCGCAGCGCCTGCTTGTGGTCGACGCGCCAGACGCGCTCGTCGCCCGTTTCGACGATGAACATCTCGTCGCTGTCGACGGCGATCGCGGTGATGCCGCGGAAGCACGCGTTCCACGCCGGATCGCCCTCGCGAAGGGTGTTGCTGCACGACAGCAGCCCCGCGACCACCGTCGCGGTACCGTCGGCGTCCATCCGGCGCACGAGCCTGGGCGACGCGATGTAGGCGCGCCCCTGGCTGTCGAGGGCGAGGCCGCGGATATCGCCGAGCGCCAGCCCGGTGGCCGCGCCGCTGGCCCCCGCGTCCGGCCCGGTGCCGTTGCCGGCGACGGTGCTGACGATGCCGTCGGCATCGATCCGACGCACGCGCAGGTTGCCGGCATCGGCGAACCACAGGCTGCCGTCCGGCGCGAACGCCAGTGCGGAGACGCGGCTGACCTGCGCCGACGTCGCCGGACCGCCGTCGCCGGCGAAGCCGGAGACGCCGGTGCCGGCGACCGTGGTCGCCAGTCCGTCGGCGCTGATGCGGCGGATCCGGCCGGCGTCCGCCACGTACACGTCGCTGCCCCGGACCACCACGGCCGAGGGCGCGACCAGCTTCAGCGCCGTGCGATGCGTCCCGTCGGCCGTCAGCGTGCCGCCGCCGGCGAACGTGTCGATCGCCTGGGCGAAGGCGTGCCCGGCCGCGAGGGTGGCGAAAAGCGCGAAACAGGCCGACGTCCATCGCGGAAGGCGGCGGGCGGAAACGGAGGACGACATGGGAATCCCGAACGTTCGGCGCCCGGTGCGGGTCGCGGCGGCGCGGAGTATAGCGAGGCGCCAGCCCCTCAGGGTGCACACCCTTGCAGCGAGTCGGGCCCGCCCAGCGGCACCACTGCGTCCGTCGTCGTCCAGCCCCCGGCCAGCGGCGCGACGAATTCCAGGTCGGTGTCGATGTACTGGAACTGGCCCGACAGGATGCGCCGGCGCAGGACCCCGATGTCCTCGCGCTGCGGGGCACCGGTCCATGCGCAGGTCGGGCAGTCGCCGGCGAGCTGCTGGATCACCAGTTCCGCCTCGGTGCCGCCGAAGCCGTCGCGTTCGGCGGCGACGAAGCGCGCGACGCCCTGGTCGTCGTAGTAGTACGCGGCGTAGTACTCGTAGTCCGGGAACATCTGCACGCTGTAGCCCGTGCCGGCGCGCGCCGGGTCGTACCAGGTGCCGCTGACGTCGACCGCCCCGCCCAGCGGGCAGCCGCGGCCGAACATCTCGTACGGCTGCGAACCGGCGGCGCCGTCGAGGCGATAGGTCAGCACGAACGCGTCGGAGCCGACGGGCGTCACCGTCGCGTGCCCGATCGCCGTGAGGTCGTTGGAATCACCGTCCCACGCCGACCGGTACAGCGCGCTGGTCCACACGCCATCGGCGCCCGGCTGCAGGTTCTGCAGGTAATACCAGGTGGGCGTGCCGTCGTCGCGGTAGGTGTACCAGAGGCCCGTCCACTGATTACCCGCGGGGTACAGGAACAGGCCGCTGCCGCTGCGGTCGGGATTGAAATAGCTGCCGTCGCGCACCACCGGCGCGACTGCGTCGATCTGCGCGGTCAGCGTGTAATGCGCCGTCGATGCGGACTTGTTGCGGACGACCACGTACCAGCGCCCGGGGTTGATCAGTGCGGTGACCTCGACGATCTCGTCGCCCCCGGGGCCCGTGGCGCTCGCGCGCGCGCCGGCCAGCGGCGGCGCCTCGGCGATGGCCGGGTCCTCCGGATCGAGCGTCAGCGGTTCCACCGGCACCAGGTACAGGTCGATGTCCTCGTCGCTGTCGGACGTGACGCGAAGCCGCGTCGCCCCGGCCGGCACGTCGACGAGGGTGCGCGGGTGCGT
>CBIHMN010000160.1:0-5347 GCA_966211005.1 uncultured Arenimonas sp. | reverse complement strand
CGACGCGGCGCACGCCACCCGCGCACTGCGGGCGCTGCACGCGCTCACGCAGCGCTTCACCGCCGAGTTCGCGATCCGGCCGTTGCTGCTCGCCCACCCCGAGCTCGTGTTCGCGACGTTGCAGCGCTGGTCCACCGACCCGAGCGCGCACGTGCGCCGCCTCGTCAGCGAAGGCAGCCGGCCGCGGCTGCCGTGGGGGCTGCAGCTGAAGCCGCTGATCGCCGACCCGTCGCCGACACTGCCGCTGCTGCGCGCGCTGCAGGACGACCCGAGCGCCTACGTGCGCCGCAGCGTCGCCAACCACCTGAACGACATCGCGAAGGACCACCCGGCAATCGTCGCCGACTGGCTGGCGGACCACCTGCCGAGCGCATCCGCCGAACGCCGCGCGCTGCTGAAACACGCCAGCCGCACGCTGATCAAGCGCGGCGATCCGCGCGTGCTGGAGGCATGGGGCGTCGGCGGCGCGTTCCGCGGTGACGCGGCGCTGCGCATCGCGCCCAGGCGCATTGCGATCGGCGAGTCGGTGACGGTGCACGCGACGCTGGCCTCCACCGCCCGCCGCCCGCAGACGCTCGCGATCGACCTGGTCGTGCACCACACGAAGGCCGATGGCGGCACGTCTCCGAAAGTGTTCAAGGGCTGGCAGCGCACGCTGCCGGCGGGAGGCACGCTCGCGCTGTCGAAAACGCTGCAGTTCCGCCCGATCACGACCCGCCGCTACTACCCCGGTACCCACCGCATCGAACTCCAGATCAACGGCCGCGCCGTCGCGGAGACCGCATTCGATCTGCGCAGGTAGCACGCGTGCGCCGCACTCCCTCAACACACCCGCTTCGCGCATCCCGGCGCACAGTCGCACTCCCCCGCGCACGGAGCCCCGCCATGACCACCAGCGACCAGCCCAGCGTCCTCGAAACCGGCGAACTGGCCGCGTTGCGGGCCCTCGCCCGCGGCGACGAATCCACGGTGCCGGGCGCGATGTGCCGGGCGCTGGCGGCCAAGGGCATGCTCGCACCCGATGGTCGGCTGACACCCGCCGGCGAGCACGCGATCCACGTCGACGAACCCGGCCAGGTGCCCGGCCTCGACAACTGAGCCCGCCATCTGGCGGATACTGCCGGCATCTCGGGGAAAGGGGACCGCCGGATGCGCCACGCACTCGCTGCACTCGCTCTGCTCGCGGCCGGCGGCGCCACCGCCGGCGAGCTCCACGTCATCCTCGTCGACCAGGCCGGCGCGCCGGTGCCCGATGCGGTGATCACGGTGCTGCCGCGCGCCGACGCGGCGCCCGATCCCGACCCGGGCCCCGGCACCGGCGCTGTGCCCGATGCGCCGCAGACGAAGACGATCGACCAGACGGCGCTGCGCTTCGCGCCGTACGTCGAGGTGTTCCGCCCCGGCGACGCGGTGGTGTTCAACAACAGCGACCGCACGAACCACCATGTGTACTCGTTCTCGCCGCTGCGGTCGTTCGAGACGGTGGTCGCGCCCGGCGACCGCACCGCGCCGATGACGCTCGATGCGCCGGGCGTGGTCGCGGTGGGCTGCAACATCCACGACTCGATGGTCACGTACCTCTACGTCACCGATGCGCCGTACGCGGTGCGCACCGGCGCCGACGGGCATGTGCAGTTCGACGACATTCCGGAAGGCCCGTGGACGGTGCGCATCTGGCAGCCGCGGTCGCGCGCGCCGGAACAGACGGTCGAGCACACGGTCGTGCCGCCGAAGCCGGGCGCGCCGGGGGTGCTGCACGCCACGCTGGCGCTGCGGCCGGACCCGCGCCACGTGCACGATCGCGAGACGCTGAAGTACTGACGCCGGCCCGTATCCATGGGTTTCCGTTTCCGCCTCGCTTCGTTCTTCGTCGCTGCGCTGGTGACGGTGCAGGTGCTGACCGCGGTGCTCGTCTACCAGGTGAGCCGGCGCGAGCTGATCGACGAGGGCAAGCGCCAGCTCGGCGTGTCGTCGGTGGCGTTCGGGCGGCAGCTCGAGGAAACGTCCGACCGCGTCGCGTCGAGCGTGCAGGTGCTGGCGCTGGATTTCGCGCTGCGCTCGGCGATCGCGCAGCGCGACGAGGAGACGCTGCGCTCGGCGCTGAACAACCACGCGCAGCGGGTCGGCGCGGAACGGCTGATGGTCGTCGACATCGACGGGCGTGTGACCGGCGATTCGCACGGTGTCGCCGCGGGCGATGCGTTTCCCTACACCGATCTCATCGAACGCGGGATGGTCGGCCCGACCGCGGCGGTGGTCGAATGGCAGGGACGGTCGCACTGGATGGTCGTCGTGCCGGTGCTGGCGCCGGACGTGATCGGCCTGGTCGCGGCAGCGGTGCCGATCGACGCGGCGCTGCTGTCGCAGCTGCAGGCGCAGTCGGTGCTGCCGAAGACGATCGAACTCGCGACGCCGGAGGCCGGCGGCTGGCGCGTGCTCGCCGACGGCGACGAGCCGGTCGCGCTGGCGGCGGCGCTGGGCGGCGGCGAGGCGGCACTGCCGACGGAACCGCGCCTCGTGCACGTCGACGGCCGCGAATACCTCGCGCAGGGCGTGTGGCTCGCGCGGTCGGAAACGAGCCCGCCGGTCGCCGCGGTGTTCGGCTACTCGGTCGACGATGCGCTGCAGCCGTACCGTTCCGTCGGCGCCGCGTGGGCCGGGCTGCTGCTGCTCGGGCTCGGCGTCGGCCTCGCGGGCGCGTTCCTGATCGCGCGGCAGGTGTCGCGGCCGGTCGAGGCGCTGGCGGCCTCGGCGCGGCGCATCGAGGCCGGCGACTACGCGGCGACGCCGCCGCTGCCGGCGCGCGGCGACGAACTGGGCGCGCTGTCGGCCGCGATCGCGTCGATGACGCAGGCGATCCGCGAACGCGAGGCGCATATCCGCTACCAGGCCGGGCACGACCAGGTGACCGGGCTGAACAACCGCGCCGCCGCCGAAGGCGCGATCCAGCAGGCGCTGCAGGCACAGCCGGCGGCGGACGCCGCGCTGCTGACGCTCGGGCTGCGGCGGCTGCCGGAAATCGTCAAGACGATGGGCCACGCGCTCGCCGACCGCGTGATGGCCGACGCGGCGACGCGGCTGCGGCGCCTCGTGCCCGAAGGCCAGGTCGCCCGCGCGACGGACACGGAATTCTCGGTGTTCCTGCCGGGGCACGACGAAGCGCAGGCGATCGCGGCCGGCTTCCGCCTCGTCGACGCGCTGGCCGAACCGTATCGCGAGGCCGACCTGACGCTCGACCTCGAACCCGCGGCCGGCATCGCGCTGTTCCCGCGCCACGGCCAGCGCGCCAGCGCGTTGCTGAGCCACGCGACGGTGGCGCTGCTCGGCGCGCTCGGCAGCGAGGAGGCGCTGGTGGTGTACGACCCGGCGAGCGATCCGCACCGGCCCGAGCGGCTGTCGCTGATGGGCGAACTGCGCGAGGCGATCGACCACGGCCAGCTGGCGCTGCACTACCAGCCGCGGCTGAACCTGCAGAGCGGCCGCATCGACGGCGTCGAAGGCCTCGTGCGCTGGCAGCACCCGCTGCGCGGCGCGATTCCGCCGGACGCGTTCATCGCGCTGGCCGAGGAAACCGGCAACATCCGCCGGCTCACGCGTTGGGCGCTGGCGACCGGTATCGAGCAGGCGCGCCGCTGGCAGGACGCCGGGCTCGACCTGCGCGTCGCGATCAACGTCTCGGCACGCGACCTCGACGACGCCGACCTGCCGCGCCGCGTCGCCGAGCTGCTGGTACTGCACGCGGTGCCGGCCGAGCGGATCATGCTCGAGGTCACCGAGAGCGCGGTGATGGGCAAGCCCGGCGCCGCGATCGACACGCTCAGGCGCCTCGCCGACCAGGGCATCGACCTCGCGATCGACGATTTCGGCGTCGGCCAGTCGTCGTTCGCCTACTTGCGCCAGCTGCCGGTGCGCGAACTGAAGATCGATCGGATGTTCATCTCGCGCCTCGCCGACGCGCCGGTGGACCGCACGATCGTCCGCTCGATCGTCGACCTCGGCCACCAGCTCGGCTACCGCGTCACCGCCGAGGGCGTCGATGGCGACGAGGCGCTGCGATTCCTCGCCGACATCGGCTGCGATCATGCGCAGGGGTATTTCGTCGCGCGGCCGATGCCGGCGGAGGCGGTGGTCGGGGCCGTGGGCGAGCGGCGTTTTTCCGGAGGGCAGACGTAGTGGTGAGGATGGAAACGAGAAGTAGCGGGCGCCGGACCGCCGCGCGCGCCGCGGTTCGCCGCTTCCTGTTTCTGTGTTCCCCACTGCTTCTGCTTACTCCCACCGCCCGCGCCGACGACCTCACGATCCAGGGCTACCTCGATTTCCGCGCCGTCCTCGCCGACGACACGCGCACGTGGACCGACGGCGGCCTCGGCAAGACCCGCTGGGGCGGCGAAGGCGGCGTGCATTTCGGCGGCGGGGCGCTGGCGCTGGGCTGGCAGGCGACGCCGACGCTGCTGGCGTTCGCCGAACTGCAGGCGCAGGCCGATGGCGATCCCGAGGTCGACCTGATGATCGCTTACCTGCGCTGGCGGCCGGCGTCGCCCACGCCGTGGCGCTTCGCGCTGCGCGGCGGCGCGTTCTTCCCGCCGGTGTCGCTGGAGAACGACGGCATCGGCTGGACCAGCCGCTGGACGCTGTCGCCGTCGGCGATCAATTCATGGGTCGGCGAGGAACTGCGCGCGACCGGGCTGGAAGCCACGCTCGAACACCGCGGCGAACACGGCACACTGCAGTTCGGCGGCGCGCTGTTCGGCCGCAACGAACCGGCGGGTGAACTGCTCGCGTCGCGCGGCTGGGCGATCGGCGACTTCACCACCGGCGTGCACGGCCGCCTGCGCCAGCCCGATGTCCACGCCCCGCGCGCGTTCGCGCAGGTACCGGTCACGTTCCGCCCGTTCCAGCGCATCGACGGCGCGCTCGGCGCGTGGGGCGAAGTCCGCTGGCGCTCGGCGGCGTTCGGCGAATGGACCGCGATGCACTACGACAACCACGCCGACCCGGCCGCGTTCGTGCAGTACGACGACCGCCGGCTGCTGGCGTGGCGCACGAGTTTCGACGCCGTCGGCGTGACCCACGCGTTCGGCGACCTGCGCGTCGTGGCGCAGTGGATGGGCGGGCACACCGCGTTCGAACCGCAGCCCGGCCGCTACCTCGACAGCGAGTTCGATTCGGCGTTCGTGATGGCCGCCTGGGAACGCGGCGCCTGGCGCCCGGCGGTGCGGGTGGAACGTTTCCGCGTGGTGCAGCACGGCAGCGACGACCCGCTGTCGGAGGACGGGCACGCGCTGACGGTGGCGATGAACTGGCGGCCGAGCGAAAGGTGGCGGTTCACGGCGGAGTGGCTGCGGGT
>CBIHMN010000159.1:0-5358 GCA_966211005.1 uncultured Arenimonas sp. | reverse complement strand
GAGTTCGAGGCCGAGGTGTACGTGCTGTCGAAGGACGAGGGCGGCCGCCACACGCCGTTCTTCAAGGGCTACCGCCCGCAGTTCTACTTCCGCACGACGGACGTGACGGGCGCCTGCCAGCTGCCGGAAGGCGTGGAGATGGTGATGCCGGGCGACAACGTGAAGATGGTGGTCAGCCTGATCGCCCCGATCGCGATGGACGAAGGCCTGCGTTTCGCGATCCGCGAGGGCGGCCGCACGGTCGGCGCCGGCGTGGTTGCGAAGATCATCAAGTAAGAAGATCCACCCGTCCGGCGTGCCGGACGGGCCGGGGGATGGCGGGCCGGAAGCGGTCCGCCATTGCCCGTTTGCAGGTTTGCCAACGCGTCAGTAGCTCAACTGGCAGAGCAGCGGTCTCCAAAACCGCAGGTTGTAGGTTCGAGTCCTACCTGGCGCGCCAAGACACGGAACGAAGCCCCCCGGGGCCGCGTTCCCCCAACCGGCCCCGGCCGGGCGAGTGGAATGAATACGAAAGTCGATCAGGCAGAACAGGCGGTCGCACCCGCCGACGTCGCGAAGTACGTGCTCGCGTTCGCGCTCGCCGCCGGCGGCATCTTCGCCTGGTACTGGTTCGGCCAGTGGCCGGTGGTGCTGCGCGGAATGCTGGTGGTCGCGGCGATCGCCGCGGCGATCGGCGTCGTCGCCGTCACGGCGAAGGGCCGGCAGGGGCGCGAATTCGTGTCCGAGTCGCTGTTCGAGCTGCGCAAGGTCGTGTGGCCGACGCGGCAGGAAACGCTCCGGATCACCGGCGTGATCCTGCTGGTGGTCGTCATCGTCAGCCTGATCCTGTCGGCATTCGATCTGGTCATCTCGTGGGTCATCCGGCTGCTGCTGGGTCAATAAAGGAGTGTCTGCCGTGACCAAGCGGTGGTATGTGGTCCATGCCTACTCGGGCTTCGAGCACCAGGTGCAGCGCGCGCTCGACACGCGCATCGCGCGCGCCGGGATGCAGGACAGGTTCGGCCAGGTGCTGGTGCCGACCGAGGAAGTCGTCGAGATGCGCGGCGGCCAGAAGCGCAAGTCCGAGCGGAAGTTCTTCCCGGGCTACGTGCTGGTGCAGATCGAGACGACCGACGACGCGGGCATTCCGCGCATCGACGACGAGAGCTGGCATCTCATCAAGGAGACGCCGAAGGTGATGGGCTTCATCGGCGGCACCGCCGAGCGCCCGCTGCCGATCAAGGACAGCGAGGCGGACATCATCCTCCGCCGCGTCCAGGACGGCGTCGACAAGCCGCGGCCGAAGGTGCTGTTCGAGCCGGGCGAGATGGTGCGTGTCGTCGAGGGCCCCTTCATCGAGTTCAACGGGGTCGTCGAGGAAGTGAATTACGAGAAGTCCCGCCTGCGCGTGGCGGTGCTCATCTTCGGCCGGTCCACGCCGGTCGAGCTGGAATTCGGGCAGGTCGAGAAGGCCTGACGAACGCGTCGACGTGAATCCGGGCCACGTTTTCCACTGCCCGGAACGATGGGGAGCCTGAGTCCAGGCGCTTGCACCCGGAGAGAAGACAATGGCAAAGAAAGTAGTCGGCTACATCAAGCTGCAGGTGAAGGCCGGGCAGGCCAACCCCTCGCCGCCGGTCGGTCCCGCGCTGGGCCAGCGCGGCCTGAACATCATGGAGTTCTGCAAGGCGTTCAACGCCGCGACCTCCAAGCTGGAGCCGGGCCTCCCGACGCCGGTGATCATCACCGCGTACTCGGACCGCACCTTCACCTTCGTCACGAAGAGCACGCCGGCGACGGTGCTGCTGAAGAAGGCGGCCGGCATCGCCTCGGGCTCCAAGCGCCCGAACACGGAAAAAGTCGGCAAGGTCACCCGCCAGCAGCTCGAAGAGATCTGCAAGGCGAAGGAACCCGACCTGACGGCGGCCGATCTCGACGCCGCGGTGCGCACCATCGCTGGTAGCGCCCGCAGCATGGGTCTCGTGGTGGAGGGCTGAACATGACCATTTCCAAGCGTTTCAAGGCCCTGCAGTCCACGGTCGTCGCCGGCAAGGCGTACCCGCTCGACGAGGCGCTGAAGATCATCCAGAACAACGCGAAGGCGAAGTTCGCCGAGTCCGTCGACGTGGCCGTGCGCCTCGGCGTCGACGCCAAGAAGTCCGACCAGCAGGTGCGCGGTTCCACCGTGCTGCCGGCCGGCACCGGCAAGTCGGTGCGCGTCGCCGTGTTCTGCCCCCCGGGCGCCAAGGCCGACGAAGCCGTCGCCGCCGGTGCGGAAGCCGTGGGCATGGACGACCTGGCCGAGAAGATGCTGGCCGGCGACCTGAACTACGACGTCGTCATCGCCACGCCGGACGCGATGCGCGTCGTCGGCAAGCTGGGCCAGGTGCTCGGCCCGCGCGGCCTGATGCCGAACCCGAAGGTCGGCACCGTGTCGCCGAACCCGGCCGAGGCGGTGAAGAACGCCAAGGGCGGCCAGGTGCGTTACCGCACCGACAAGGCCGGCATCATCCACTGCACGATCGGCAAGGCGAACTTCGACGCCGACGCGCTGAAGAACAACCTGCACGCGCTGCTCGGCGACCTGGTCAAGGCCAAGCCGGCCGCGGCGAAGGGCCAGTACCTGCAGAAGATCTCGCTCAGCTCGACGATGGGCGTGGGCGTGGTCGTCGACCCGTCGACGCTGTCGCTGGCCAAGTAACGAACGCAACACGGCCGGGAGTGTCGCCCCGGCCGGCATGACTTGAAGGCGGCGTCGCGGTGCATCGCGGCGCTTCCATCAAAGACCGCAGGTGCGGTCAGCGCGTGGTGACGTCGGGCAGGGATGCACGACTGGCATGGAATCGCCGTCGCCTCAAGCGGGATCGCTTAATCCGCACTTCTCGCGAAGTCGGGCCTGCGCAGATGGTGCCGCCTCCCGGAATTCTCTGGATAGGCCACCACCGGGACGCTACCCGCGTCCCCGATGCCGACGGAACGGCATCGCCTCACCCCGCCAGCGGCTGGAGCCGCCGGTGGTTTCCCGAAGTAGGAGGAGTGCTGATGGCTCTCAATCTGTCCCAGAAGCAGGAAGTCGTCGCGGAGCTGGCGGATGTCGCCGGCAAGGCGCACTCCCTGGTCGCCGCCGAGTACGCGGGCGTGACCGTGTCGCAGATGACCGCGATGCGCAAGAAGGCCCGCGAAACCGGCGTGTACCTGAAGGTCGCGAAGAACACCCTCGCCACCCGTGCCGTCGAAGGCACGGATTACGAAGGTGCCCGCGAGTCGCTCGTCGGCCCGCTGCTCTACGCGTTCTCGATGGAAGACCCCGGCGCCGCCGGTCGTCTGATCAAGGAGTTCGCGAAGGCCAACGACAAGCTCAAGGCGAAGGTCGTTTCGATCGGCGGCAAGCATCTCGACGGTTCGCACCTCGAAGTGCTGGCGTCGCTGCCGACCCGCGAACAGGCGCTGGCGATGCTCGCCCGCGTGCTGGCGGAACCGGCGTCGATGTTCGCCCGTGCCGTCAAGGCCGTGGCCGACCAGCAGGGCGGCGGCGAAGCCGCGCCTGCCGTCGAAGCCGCTGCCGAAGCCTGACCCGCGTCGCATCTTCCAGAAATCAATCCAGAAAATTTTCCAGAGGTGAACACAATGTCCCTTTCCAACGAGCAGATCGTCGACGCCGTCGCCGCCAAGACCCTGATGGAAGTGATGGAGCTGGTGAAGGCCATCGAAGAGAAGTTCGGCGTCACCGCCGCCGCCCCGGTCATGATGGCCGCCGGCGCGGCCGCCGCCGCCGCCCCGGTCGAGGAGCAGACCGAGTTCACCGTCGTCCTGAAGGCCGCCGGCGAGAAGAAGGTCGAGGTCATCAAGGCCGTCCGCGCCATCACCGGCCTGGGCCTGAAGGAAGCCAAGGACCTGGTCGAGGCGACTGGCGTCGTGAAGGAAGGCGCGTCGAAGGACGACGCCGCGAAGTTCAAGAAGGACCTCGAAGCCGCGGGTGCGACCGTCGAAGTCAAGTAAGGCAAGCGTCGCCGGGTGTCATCACGGCGACCACCCGAGGCTGGGGGCGAAAGCCCCCGGCCTTTGGCCGTTCCCGAGGGACGGCCACGCAACATGATCCGAGTTGCCAGTCGGAAGTAGCGGGAGAAGGCGTGCTGGTGCCGGCAATACCAGCGACTTCCCACTGGCAGTTTGATGTTCCCCCCGGGCCGCGGACGCGCGCGGACCCCAGATTCCCGAGGCGGTAGCTCACCATGACGTACTCCTTCACCGAAAAGAAGCGCATCCGCAAGGACTTCGGCAAGCGCCGGCAGGTCCTGGATGTCCCGTACCTGCTCGCCATCCAGATGGACTCGTACCGCGAGTTCCTGCAGGACGGCGCGGCGGGCGACAAGCGCGAGGACCGCGGCCTGCACGCCGCCCTCAAGTCGGTGTTCCCGATCGTTTCCTACTCCGGCAACGCCGCGCTGGAGTACGTCAGCTACAAGCTCGGCGAGCCGCCGTTCGACGAGCGCGAGTGCCGCAACCGTGGCCTGACCTACGGCGCGCCGCTGCGCGTGACCGTGCGCCTGGTGATCTACGACCGCGAGTCGTCGACCAAGGCGATCAAGTACGTGAAGGAGCAGGAGGTCTACATGGGCGAGCTGCCCCTGATGACCGACAACGGCACCTTCATCGTCAACGGCACCGAGCGCGTGATCGTGTCGCAGCTGCACCGTTCGCCGGGCGTGTTCTTCGACCACGACCGCGGCAAGACGCACAGCTCCGGCAAGCTGCTGTACTCCGCCCGCATCATCCCGTACCGCGGTTCGTGGCTCGACTTCGAGTTCGACCCGAAGGACGCGGTGTTCACGCGCATCGACCGTCGCCGCAAGCTGCCGGTGACGATCCTGCTGCGCGCGCTGGGCTACAACAACGAAGAGATCCTCGCGCAGTTCTTCGAGGTCAACACCTTCCACATCGCCAAGCAGGACGGCGTGGAGCTGGAGCTCGTGGCCGAGCGCCTGCGCGGCGAGACGCTGAACTTCGACCTGGTGGTCGGCGGCAAGGTGATCGTCGAGGCCGGCAAGCGCATCACCGCGCGCCACGTCAAGGAACTCGAGCGCGCCAAGGTCGAGACGCTGGCGGTGCCGGACGAATACCTGACGGGACGCATCCTGTCGCACGACGTGGTCGACACGACCACCGGCGAGCTGCTGGCCGCCGCGAACGAAGAGCTCAACGAAGCCAACGTCGCCAAGCTGCGCAAGGCCGGCATCGACGTGATCGGCACCCTGTGGGTGAACGACCTCGACCGCGGCCCGTACATCTCCAACACCCTGCGCATCGACCCGACCAAGACGCAGCTCGAGGCGCTGGTCGAGATCTACCGGATGATGCGTCCGGGCGAGCCGCCGACCA
>CBIHMN010000158.1:0-5386 GCA_966211005.1 uncultured Arenimonas sp. | reverse complement strand
GGGCTTTTCCCCGAAACCCCCGCCAGTCATGGCGGGGGTTTCTTTTTGGGGCGGAGAAAAGGGACCCGCCTCGTCGGGCCGGGCGACGCCGCCGCCGGTACCCGGCGCCGGCACCGGAATGCCATCGACAGCCCGTCCAGCGGCGTGTTAAGAAAGCGCGAAGGCGTCACGGCGTACCCGACTGCGGTGGGCTGGCACCGACCCCGAACCCCGCCACCGCGCACCACGGGCAGATTTCCAGCGATGAACGCCGTGCACGAACCATCCGGGCCGTCGAGCGCCGCATCGTCGACGGGTATCGACGGTGCCTTCGCCGAAGCGGCCCGCCTGCTCGAGCGCGATCCCGAGCGTGCGGCGGCGCTCGCGCGCGAGGGTCTCGCGCACGCCGGACCGCATCCGCCGATGGAGCTGCTGCTGGCCCAG
The DNA here is from genome assembly GCA_966211005.1 of uncultured Arenimonas sp. Lineage (GTDB taxonomy): Bacteria > Pseudomonadota > Gammaproteobacteria > Xanthomonadales > Xanthomonadaceae > Arenimonas. The sequence continues at coordinate 4,963 of CBIHMN010000158.1, read as the reverse complement.
GCCGATGCCGCCTGCGGGCGGATCGACGCCGCGGTGGAACGGTTGCAGCGTCTTGCGACGGAGCACCGCGACTGGGGCGCGGCCCTGTTCGAGCTCGGCCTGCTGCACGCGCGAGCCGGTCGGGGCGACGAGGCCATCGCGGCCTTGCGGGAGGCGGTCCGGCGGACGCCGGCGCTCCCCGGCGCGTGGCTCGCGCTCGGCGATCACCTCGCCGCGATCGGTGACGAAGCGGAATCCGCCGCCGCCTACGCCAGCCACCTGCGGTTCGCGACGGCGGACCCGACGCTTATGCGCGCCGCGTCGAGCCTCGCGGCCAACGACCTGTCGACCGCCGAACGCCTGCTGCGCGGGCACCTGCATGCGCATCCGACCGATGTCGCCGCCATCCGCATGCTGGGCGAACTCGCCGCCCGCATCGGCCGTCTCGACGACGCCGCCGCACTTCTGGCGCGCTGCGTCGAGCTCGCGCCCGCGTTCACCGCGGCCCGCCTCAACTTCGCCACCGTGCTGCATCGCGCCGGCAAGCCGGAAGCGGCGCTGCGGCAGATCGAGCGGGTGCTGGACGACGAACCACGCAATCCCGGCGCGCGCAATCTGCGTGCGGTCGTGCTCTGCCGCCTCGGCGACTATGCGCCGGCGATCGCCACCTATGACGAACTGCTGCGCGAATATCCGCGACACGGGCGCATCTGGCTGAGTTTCGGCCACGCGTTGAAGACCGCCGGCGAGCCGGCCGCCGCGATCGACGCCTACCGCCGCAGCATCGCGCTGGAGCCGGGGTTCGGCGAAGCGTGGTGGAGCCTCGCCAATCTGAAGACGTTCCGCTTCACCGCCGGGGACATCGCGGCGATGCGGCTGCAGCTGGCGCGGACGGAGGTGACCGGCGACCAGCGCGCCCAGTTCGAGTTCGCGCTGGCGAAGGCGCTCGAGGATGCCGAGGATTTCCCCGCGGCCTTCGCCCACTACGCGCGCGGCAACGTGCAGCGCCGCGCGAGCGTGCCATATCGCCGCGAAGACACGACGCGGCGGATCCGCGATGCGATCACCCGCCTCGATGGGGCGTTCTTCGCCGAGCGCGCCGGCGCCGGTTGCCGGTCCGACGCGCCGATCTTCATCGTCGGGTTGCCCCGCGCCGGTTCCACGCTGGTGCAGCAGATCCTCGCCAGCCATCCCCTCGTCGAAGGCACCGACGAGTTGCCCGACGTGATCGCGCTGACGCAGGACCTGCGGCGCGCCGCCGGCCCCGGCGCGAGCTATCTCGACGCGCTCGCGACCCTGTCGTCCGAACGCCTGCGCGAACTGGGCGAAAGCTATCTGCAGCGCACGCGCGTGCACCGCAAGAGCGGCCGCCCGCATTTCATCGACAAGATGCCGAACAATTTCATGCACGTCGGCCTGATCCACCTGATGCTGCCGGAGGCGCGCATCGTCGACGTGCGCCGGCATCCGCTCGGCTGCTGCTTCTCGGGTTTCAAGCAGTATTTCGCCCGCGGCCAGTCCTTCAGCTACGGGCTGGCGGACATCGGTCACTACTATCGCGACTACGTCGCCTTGATGGCGCATGTCGACGCCGTGCTGCCGGGCCGCGTCCACCGCGTGGTCTACGAACGACTCGTCGACGACACCGAAGCGCAGGTCCGCGCGCTGCTGGCGCACTGCGGGCTGGAATTCGACCCGGCGTGCCTGCGGTTCTTCGAGAACGACCGGCCCGTCCGCACCGCCAGTTCAGAGCAGGTCCGCCAACCGATCTACCGCGACGGCGTCGAGCACTGGCGCCATTTCGAACCGTGGCTCGGACCGCTGCGCGACGCGCTCGGCGACGTGCTGCATTCCTATCCGGAGGCGCCCGCGGGGATCGTGGCGTCGTACCGGGCCAACGCGACACCACCTGGGGAGTTCCGATGAGACGAAGGGCGAGACGTATGCCGCACCGGCTGGCGCGGCTGCCGCTGGCGACGGCGATCTGGCTGGCGATGACGCCGATGGCATGGGCCCAGTCGGCCGGGCCGGACGAGGCGCAGGCCTCGCCCGTGCTCGACGCGATCGAGGTCACCGCGCAGAAGCGCAGCGAAAACCTGCAGGAAGTCCCGATCAGCATCGACGTGCTCGGCACCGAGCAGATCGACCAGCTGAACATCGACGACCTCGAGGACATCACCACGGCGTTCCCGTCGGTGTCGTTCCAGCGCCTCGGCGAAGTGCCGAGCAACGCGCAGGTGTACATGCGCGGCGTCGCCAGCGGCGGCGACGGCAACCACTCCGGTTCGCTGCCGACCGTCGGCGTGTACCTCGACGAGCAGCCGATCACGACGATCCGCGGCCCGATCGACATCCACCCCTACGATCTCGCCCGGGTCGAGGCGCTCGCCGGCCCGCAGGGCACGCTGTACGGCGCGAGCTCGCTCGCGGGCACGCTGCGCATCATCACCAACAAGCCCGATCCGACCGGGTTCGCGTCGGGCTACGGCGTCGAGTTCAACACCGTCGACCACGGCGGCGTCGGCCACGTGCTGGAAGGCTTCGTCAACCTGCCGATGAGCGACGCGATGGCGCTGCGCATGGTCGCGTGGGACAAGCGCGACGCCGGCTACATCGACAACGAACCGGGCACGATCACGTTCCCGAGTTCGGGCATCACCGTCGACAATGCCGGCCTCGCCCGCGACGATTTCAACTTCGTCGACACCGCCGGTGCGCGCCTCGCGCTCGGCATCGACCTCGGCGACGAATGGACGATCACGCCGTCGGTGATCACGCAGAACCAGACCATGAACGGCAGCAACGGCGTCGACCGCGGCGTGGGCGAGCTGTCGACGCACCAGTTCAAGCCGCAGACGGCGCGCGACCACTGGACGCAGTCGGCGCTGACGGTGGAAGGCCGCATCGGCGATTTCGACCTCACCTATGCGTTCGCGCATTTCAACCGCGACCTCGAGACCGAATCGGACTACACCGACTACGCGTACTGGTACGACACGCTGTTCGGCTACGGCACGTACTTCGTCGACGACGGCGGCGAGATGATCGACCCGTCGCAGTACATCCAGGCCGAGAACGGCTTCCGCAAGACGAGCCACGAGCTGCGCCTCGCATCGCCGGCCGAGCATCGCCTGCGCTTCGTCGCGGGCGTGTTCTGGCAGGAGCAGGTGAACGACATCAAGGAGCGTTACTTCGTCGACGGGCTGGCGACGTCGCTGGAAGTGCCCGGCTGGGACGACACGCTGTGGCTGACCAAGCAGGACCGCGTCGACCGGGACCGGGCGCTGTTCGGCGAGGTGTCGTTCGACGTCACCGACCGCCTGACCGCGACGGCCGGCATGCGCTTCTTCGACGTCGACAACAGCCTGCGCGGCTTCTTCGGCTTCGGTGCCGGGTACTCGGGCAACGAGACGTACGGCCAGGGTGCCTGCCTCGCCGACCCGTCGCTGCCGCCGTACGAGGACACGCCGTGCGAGGTGTTCGACAAGCGCGTCGAGGAGAACGACCACATCGGCCGCGTGAACCTCAGTTACGACCTCACCGACGACGTCATGGTCTACGGCACGTGGTCGGAAGGGTTCCGGCCCGGCGGCATCAATCGTCGCGGCACGCTGCCGCCGTACCTGTCCGATTACCTGACGAACTGGGAGTTCGGCTGGAAGGCCGCTTTCGCCGACGGCCGCCTCGTGTTCAATGGCGCGGTGTTCCAGCAGGACTGGGAGGACTTCCAGTTCTCGATCCTCGGCCAGAACGGCCTCACCGAGATCAAGAACGCGAACAACGGCCGGATCCGCGGCCTCGAGATGGACCTGCGCTGGGCGGCGACCTACAACCTGACGCTCACCGGCGGCGTCGCCTTCTACGACGCCGAACTGACCGAGAACTACTGTGGCCTGGCCGAGCCGGACGGGACGCCGGTCACCGAGTGCGCCGATCCCGACTGGGAGTTCGACCGGGCGTTCGAAGGCACGCAGCTGCCGGTCACCGCGCCGTTCAAGGGCAACCTGACGGCCCGCTACGAGTTCGAGCACGCCGGCTTCGACGTGCACTTCCAGGGCCGGGTCGTGCACGAGGGCGAGCGGGAGACCGACCTGCGCGAAGGCATCCGCGAGATCCTCGGCACGCTCGACGCGTACACGATGCTCGACCTGTCGGCCGGCTTCGGCCGCGGCAGCTGGAACCTCGACCTGTACGTGAAGAACGCGACCGACGAACGCGCCGAACTGTCTCGCTTCACGCAGTGCGCGGAGACGACCTGCTTCGCCCAGCCGTACGACGTGATCGCGCAGCCCCGCACCTGGGGCCTGCGCTTCTCGCAGGAGTTCTGAGGGAGGGGTCGGGCCCGGCCGATCCGTCGGCCGGGCCCGGAAACTCAGCGCAGCGCGTAACCGAACTGCTGGCGGAACTGCTCGGCGAATTCCTCGTAGTCGAACCGCTGGTTCTGCGGGCCGAGGTGTTCGATCTTGAGCGCGCCCATCAGCGAAGCGATGCGGCCGGTGGTGGCCATGTCCATGCCGTTCATCCAGCCGAAGATCAGGCCGGCGCGATAGGCGTCGCCGCAGCCGGTCGGGTCGACGACGCGCATCGCGGTCGCCGCCGGGATCTGCATCTCGCCGCCCCGGGCATGCACTTCCGAGCCCTGCGGCCCGCGCGTGATGATGTAGGCCTGCACGCGCTCGGCGATCTGCGCCGTCGACAGGCCGGTCTTGTCCTGGAGCAGGTTCGACTCGTAATCGTTCACCGTCACGTAGGTGGCCTGCTCGATCATCTGCGTCAGTTCGCGGCCGTTGAACAGCGGCATCGCCTGTCCCGGATCGAAGATGAAGGGGATGCCGGCCTCGGCGAATTCGCGGGCGTTCTGCAGCATCGCCTCGTAGCCGTCCGGCCCGACGATGCCGAAACCGACGTCGGCGACGTCGCGCACGTGGTTCTCGTACGAGCGCATCATCGCGCCCGGGTGGAACGCCGTGATCTGGTTGTCGTC
>CBIHMN010000157.1:0-5439 GCA_966211005.1 uncultured Arenimonas sp. | reverse complement strand
GCGGCACTCCACGCGGCGACGATCCGCCCCGTCTCCGCCAGCACCCTGTCGCGCGTCGCCGGATCGGCCGGCGACTCGGCGTAGTACGCGGCGACGATCACCGGCGCCCCGCCGCCGGGCGGCCAAGCGATCGCGACATCGTTGCTTACCTGCGTGTTGCTGGTCCCGGTCTTGTCGCCGACGGTCCAGCCGGGCAGCCCGGCGCGCAACCGGCGGTCGCCGGTGGTGTTGCGCACCAGCCAGTCGGTGAGCCGCGCGCGCGATGCCGGCGCGAGCGCGTCGCCGAGCAGCAGCGTTCGCCACGTCGCGGTCGTCGCGGCCGGCGTCGTCGTGTCGCGCGGGTCGCCCGGCGCCGCTTCGTTGAGGGCGGGTTCGTTCCGGTCCAGGCGCGTCGTCGCGTCGCCGATCGAGCGCAGCCACGCGGTCAGTCCGGCCGGGCCGCCGTGTTCGCGCAGAAGCAGGTTCGCGGCCGTGTTGTCGCTGGTGGTCACCGCGGCTTCGCAGAGCGCCGCGAGCGTCAGGCCGGCGTCGGCGTCCGCCTTCTCCACCACCGGTGACCACGACACCATCTCCTCCGCCGTCCAGTGCACGCGGCGCTCCAGCGTGGTCGCGCCGGCTTCCACCGCCGCGAGCACCTGCGCCGCCAGCAGCGCCTTGAACGTGCTGCACATCGCGAAGCGCTCGTGCGCGCGGAACGCGAGCGTGTCGCCGCTGCCGGTGTCGAGCGCGGACACGCCGAGCCGGCCGCCGTGCGCGGCTTCGAGCGCCGCGAGCCGCTGGCCGAAATCGTCGTCCCACGGCAGGCGCGGCGTCGCCCACGCCAGGGTCGGCGCCGCGGCGATGGTCGCCAGGAAATGCCGTCGCGAAACGCCCATGAAACCTCCGCCTTCGAAAAACCGGCGCCCATCCTCGCCTCCCGTTCTGGCATTTCGCGGGCAATCCGCGGACGGGGCGTCATTCCGCGCCGGATCTCGCCCGAACCCGCGGGCGCCGCGCCCGGACCACGCCAGATCGCCGGCGCACGCTGCGGCCATCCTCGGGAGAAACGACGATGCGCGGATTCGGCAAATGGGCGGGAAGGGGCGTGGCGGCGATGGTCGCGGTGTTGGCGATGCCGGTGCCGGCGCAGGGACGCGCCGGGCCGGCGGCGGGGGTCGCGCTCGACCCGGACGCCGTCACCCTTCTCTACGACGACCGCGGGCGCCCGAACCCGCACTACGACCCGCGCCGGCATTTCGAACTCGAACCGCACTGGTCGACGCTCGCCGCGTACGCGTGGGAACTCGATGCGCGTCGGCGCGCGGTCGGCGAACCCGGCCTGCCGGCGCCGGACCCGGCGCTCGACGCGATGAAGCGGGTGCTGTCGCGCGGCGCCCTCGGCGCGCCGCCGCCGCCGCGGCGCGACATCGGCGCGCTGCAGGCCTTCGCCGCCGAAGCGGTCCGCACCGGCGAGCCCGATATCCGCCGCGAAGCCGCGCGCGACGTCGCCGGCGCGCTGCAGCTCTGGAACGACGCGGCTTTTCCGTACGACGGCGAGCAGCCGCTGGGTGCGCTGGCGGCGATCGCGCTGCCGCCCGTGCGTCCGTCGCTGTTCGCCACCGACGCCGTCATCGCCGCCGGCGGCGATACACCGCAGGCGCTCAGCGGTCGTTTCGGCATCGTGCATCGCTGGGTGTTGACGCCGGCGACGGCGACCGCCGCCGAAGACGCGTATGCGGCGCTGTACGACATCGGTGCCGCGGCGAACCTGCTGGTGCGTCCGCTGCAGCGCGTGCAGCTGTCCGCCGACGGTACGCTGGCGTCGTCCCCGAGCCATGCCCGGCAGGCCCAGGCGCTTCACGACGACGAACACGGCTGCGCCGGCTGGACGCCCGGCTTCGCGCTGGGGGGTCTGGAGGCGACCGATCCGGCGTGGGCGGCCTTCGGCGACTGGCTGCCCGACGCGCACGCACAGGCGGCGCAGGGCGATGCCACGCTCTACGGTTTCTACGTCGGCACGCCGCTGCCCGCGACGCGCGCGACCGTCAGCGTGTCGCACGCGACGCTCGATCCGGCGGCCACGGGGTTCGCCGCGGCGACCACGCGCGTGTTCGACCTCGACCACGACGCGGTGCCGGACCTGCTCGTGTGGGAAGGCACCGGGCCGGGTCCCGGCCACATCGACGGACCGACCGGAACCGACGACACGTGGTACCGCCTCGTGCTGGTGAATACCGGCGGCCGCTGGAAGGTGCTCGGCACGGACGTGTTCTCTTACGGCTGCGGCTGCTGAGCGCTGGCGCGCGCCTCGATCACGCGGCCTGCGCGATGCGGGGATCACGCTGTGCGCAATGTCCGCGCCATCGCCCGACGCCATCGATACCGCGCCGCCACCCGGGTTCGCCGGTCCGTGGCGGCGCGGCTTCGCGCTGCTGGTCGACACGTTCGCGGTGGTACTGCTGGGCCTCGCACTCGGCGTGCTGATGGGCGAGACGCTCGCGCGCCTCGGTGGCTGGGAGCGCATGTTCGGTTTCGCGCTCGCGCTCGCGTACCGCGGCCTGCTGGGCAGCCGGCTCGGCGGCGGCCAGACGCTCGGCAAGCGCCTGTCCGGCATCCGCGTCGTCGGCCGCGACGGCGCGCCGCTGCCGCTGCCGTGCGCGCTGCTGCGCGAAACGCTCTTCCTCGCGCCGTTCTTCCTGCTCGGCGCGCCCGTGCCGCCGGACGCGCTGCTGGGAGCGACCGGCATCGTGCTGGCGATCGTGCTGGTCGGTGGCCTGTTCGCGCTGGCGTATCTGTTCCTGTGCAACGGCCGCGGCCGGCGCACGCTGCACGACCTGCTCGCGGGCAGCGCGGTCGTGCGCGCGGCAGCGGCGCCGCCGGTGCCACCGGCATGGCGCGGTCATCTCGTCGTCATCGGGGTGGTCGCCGCGCTCGCGGCCACGGCGCCCCTCGTCGCGGCGCGCCTGATCAGCGGCACGACCGTCGAACGGCTGCTGCCGGTGCACGCGGCGCTGCGCGGGGCACCGGGCGTCCTCGACGCGCGGGTAAGCGCCGGAACGGCGTGGCGCGGCCCCGAAAAGTCGACGTCGCTCGTCCTCGTGCTGCGACTCTCCGGCGCCGATGTCGACGAGGAGTTCCGCGCGCGCGAGCTGGCGACGCAGGCGCTGGTGCTGTATCCGGAGGGGCGCACGCGCGACGTGGTGAAGGTGGTGCTGACGCACGGCTACGACATGGTGATCGCGTCGGACTGGCGTCGCCGCACGTTCGTGTTCGATCCGGACGCGCTGGTTCCGCCGGAAACGGAACCCGACGACCTCTAGCCGTTCCGGTCGGCCGCCACGAACGCCACGAGCGCGGGAAAGAACGCCTCGAACGTCGCTTCCAGCGCGGCCTCGTGCCGCGCGACGTCCCCGAGGCAATCGACGAGCCGCTCGCCGTTGCGCGACAGGCGCGTCGCGATGCGCGCGACGGCGCGGTCGACGCTGTCGCGCTCGCGATAGCTCCCGAGCCAGTCGTGCCGCGCCATCAGCGGCGCGATGGCGCGCAGGCGGTCGGGCAGCCGTTCGCGGTGCTGCAGCAGGTGCGCGTAGAAGCGCCCGGTGAACGCGTCGAGCGGCACGTCGCACCAGCGCGACCACGCCTGTGCGAGGCGATGGTCGAAATACACGTCGAGCGCGATGCCGGCATAGCGGCGGCGACCCTCGGGAAACAGCGAGCGCGCCGCGGCCACCGCGGGATGCGTGTCGGTGAACCGGTCGATGCGGCGATGCCGCAGGATCTCGGCGCGGACCGGTTCCGGCCATGCATCGGGGCCCGACGTCCCGAACACGAAATCGCCCAGCAGCGCGCCGAGCATCGCGTCGTCGTCGTGCCGCGCCAGATACACGTGGGCCAGATAATTCACCCCCCATTGTAGGAGCGGCTTCAGCCGCGACCGCCATGCCGCTCCGCCACGGCCCCGGCGCTCGCGGACGTCGCCATGGCGCGACCTGAACGCCGGGCGCGCTAAGGTCGCCGGATGACCCCTGCCGCCGCCGCCCTCGACGCGATCCCCTTCGAACATACCTACGCCGCGCTGCCGGAGCGTTTCCGGCAGGCCGTTCCCCCGACTCCCGTGGCGGCGCCGCGACTGCTCGCGCTGAACGACGCGCTCGCGGCCGAACTGGGGCTCGCCGGCGTGCTGCGTGCCGGGGAGCCCGACGTCGCGACGGTGTTCGGCGGGAACCGCGTGCCGGCCGGCGCGCGGCCGATCGCGATGGCGTATGCCGGCCACCAGTTCGGCGGGTTCGTGCCGCAGCTCGGCGACGGGCGCGCGATCCTGCTCGGCGAAGTGATCGACGTGCACGGACGCCGCCGCGACGTGCAGCTCAAGGGCGCCGGCCCCACGGCGTTTTCGCGCCGCGGCGACGGGCGCGCCGGCCTCGGCCCGGTGCTGCGCGAGTTCCTGATGGGCGAGGCGATGCACGCGCTCGGTGTCCCGACCACGCGCGCGCTCGCGGCGGTCGCCACCGGCGAGGTCGTGCTGCGCGACCCGCCGGCGCCGGGCGCGGTGCTGGTGCGTGTCGCGGCCAGCCACGTGCGCGTCGGCACGTTCGAGTATTTCGCGGCGCGCGGCGACGTCGAGGGCGTGCGCACGCTCGCCGATTACGTGATCGCGCGGCACTACCCCGGACTCGCCGCACGCGACAATCGCCATCTCGCGCTGCTCGACGCGATCGCGGCCCGGCAGGCGTCCCTGGTGGCGGCGTGGATGCACGTCGGCTTCGTGCACGGGGTGATGAACACCGACAACATGGCGGTGTCGGGCGAGACCATCGACTACGGGCCGTGCGCGTTCCTCGACGAATACCATCCCGGCAAGACCTTCAGCTCGATCGACCGGCACGGCCGCTACGCGTTTTCCAACCAGGCGGCGATCGCGCAGTGGAATCTCGCGCGACTCGCCGAATGCCTGCTGCCGCTGGTGGACGCGGCGACGGGCGCGCCGAAGGATCCGCAGGAGCCGGCGTCCGAAGCCGCGATGGACGCGGTGGTCGCCGTCCTGGAGGCGTTCCCCGCGCGGTTCGAAGTGGCCTGGCTCGCCGGCATGCGCCGAAAGCTGGGCCTCGACGAACATGGCGACGACACCGCGCTGGTCGACGACCTGCTGCTGGCGATGCAGTCGGCGCAGGCCGACTGGACGCTGACGTTCCGGCGGCTCGGCGAAGCCGCGGCCGCGGACGACGGCCGCGACGCGCTGCCCGAAGACCCGGTCGCGCCGGCGGGATTCCTCGATGCGTGGAGCGAGCGCTGGCGCGCGCGCCGTGCGGACGACCTGCGGCCGCCGGCAGACGTCGCGGCGGCGATGCGCGCGGTGAATCCGGCGGTGATTCCGCGGAATCATCGGGTGGAGCAGGCGCTGGCGGCGGCGGTCGAAGGCGATCTCGCGCCGTTCGGGGCGTTGCTCGACGCGGTGAGGGC
>CBIHMN010000156.1:0-5495 GCA_966211005.1 uncultured Arenimonas sp. | reverse complement strand
GCGGCGCGAGGTGCAGCGCTCCCGACGCCTGCAGCCCCGCCGGCAGCAGCCCCAGCAGCGCCGCGATCGTCAGGCTCTTGCCGCTGCCGCTTTCGCCGACGAGGCCGACGCATTCGCCGGCCTGCAGCGTCAGGTCGATCGGCCCGAGCAGTCGCCGGTCGCCCGCCCGCACCGACACGTCCCGCAGCGCGAGCACCGGTACGTTCATGGGGCCGCACCCCGGACGTCCAGCCAGTCACGCAGGCCGTCGCCGAGGAACTGGAACGCCGCCAGCGTCGCGACGAGGAAGCCGGCCGGGAACAGCAGGCCCCACGGCGCGATGTCGAGTTCCTGGCTGCCTTCCTGCAGCAGCGCGCCCCAGCTCGCGGCCGGCTCGTCGACGCCGAGGCCGAGGAAGCCGAGGAAGCTTTCGACCAGGATCGCCTGCGGCAGGATCAGGCCCAGGTACACGACCGCGAGCGGCAGCAGGTTCGGCAGCAGATGCCAGCGCAGCACCTGGTCGAAGCGCGCGCCGGCCGCGCGCGCGGCGAGCACGAACGGCGCCTCGCGCAGTCGCGCCGCCTCCGCCCGCGCGACGCGCGCGAGGTCGATCCAGACGTAGCCGCCGATCGCCGCCAGCAGCAGCCACAGCGAGCGCCCGAACAGTGCCAGCAGCAGCACCACGATCAGCAGGAACGGCAGCGCCGACAGCACGTCGAGCACGCGCACGAGCAGCCGCTCGACGCGGCCGCCGGCATACCCCGCCACCGCACCGAACGCGAGGCCGATCGCGAGCGCGACCACGGTCGCCAGCGCGCCGATCGTCAGCGACAGCCGCCCCCCGGCGAGCGTGCGCGCCAGTATGTCGCGCCCGATCGCGTCGGTCCCGAACCAGTGCCCCGGCGCCGGCGCCTGCGACAGCGCGTCCCAGTCCGGGCGATGCGGATCGGGCAGGCCGAGCAGCGAAGGTCCGAGCCAGCAGGCGAGGGTGATGAAGGCGAGCAGCGCCAGGCACGCGCGGACGGAGGAGGGGAGCGGTCTCACGGCCCGATGGTAAAGCCAAGTCCATGCTCTTCCTGATCGCCGCCACTCGACCCCGGCGTATCATCCCCGCATGGCCTTCCCCCACGTCCGCCCCCGGCGCATGCGCCGCGACGATTTCTCCCGGCGGCTGATGCGCGAGCACCGGCTGTCGGTCGACGACCTGATCCTGCCGGTGTTCGTGCACGAACCCGCCGGACGCGTTCCGGTGGCGTCGATGCCGGGCGTCGAACGCCAGTCGATCGACGAGCTGCTGCGCACCGCGGAACAGGCGGTCGCGCTGCGCATCCCGGCGCTCGTGCTGTTCCCGGTCACGGCGCCGGACGCGAAATCGCTCGACGCCGCCGCGGCGTGGGCCGACGACGGCCTGTGCCAGCGGGCGATCCGCGCGTTGAAGCAGCATTTCCCGCAGCTGGGCGTGATCACCGACGTCGCGCTCGACCCGTACACGAGCCACGGCCAGGACGGCCTGGTCGACGCGTCCGGCTACGTCACCAACGACGACACGGTCGCGGCGCTGGTGAGGCAGGCGCTGTCGCACGCCGAAGCCGGCGCCGACGTGGTGTCGCCGAGCGACATGATGGACGGCCGCATCGGCGCGATCCGCGCCGCGCTGGAAGCCGCCGGCCACGTGCATACGCGCATCCTCGCCTACTCGGCGAAATACGCGTCGGCGTTCTACGGCCCGTTCCGCGATGCGGTCGGCAGCGCGACGGCGCTCGGCAAGGCCGACAAGAAGACCTACCAGATGGATCCGGGCAACAGCGACGAAGCGCTGCGCGAGGTCGGTCTCGATCTCGACGAAGGCGCGGACATGGTGATGATCAAGCCCGGCCTGCCGTACCTCGACGTGGTGCGCCGGGTGAAGGAGCGCTACGGCGCGCCGACGTTCGTGTACCAGGTGAGCGGCGAGTACGCGATGCTGAAGGCCGCTGCCGGCCACGGCTGGCTCGACGAGCGGGCCTGCGTGCTGGAAGCGCTGACGTCGATCCGCCGCGCCGGCGCCGACGGCGTGCTGACCTATTTCGCGCTCGACGCGGCGCGCTGGCTGACGGAGGAAGGACGATGACGGGCCATTACGCCGTGTTCGGGCACCCGGTGGCGCATTCGCTGTCGCCGCGCATCCATGCGGTTTTCGCGAAGCAGACGGGAGTCGACCAGGACTATCGCGCGATCGATGCCGCGCCCGACGAGTTCGCGGCCGCGGTCGCGGCGTTCGCCGCCGCCGGCGGCGCCGGCGCCAGCATCACGCTGCCGCACAAGGAACGCGCGCTGGCCCTGTGCGCGACGCTCGGCGATCGCGCGCTGCGCGCCGGCGCCGTGAACACGCTCGTGCGCCGCGGCGCCGCGTGGCACGGCGAGAACACCGACGGTATCGGGCTGGTGCACGACCTGGCCGAGCGCCGCCGCATCGACCTGCGCGGCCGCCGCGTGCTGCTGGTCGGCGCCGGCGGCGCGGCCCGCGGCGTCGCGCCGGCGCTGCTCGATGCCGGCATCGCCGAGTTGTGGATCGTCAACCGCACGCCGGAGAAGGCCGACGCCCTCGCCGACGCGCAGCGCGCGCCCGATCGCGTGCACACACGGTACTGGGCGGACCTGCCGAACCTCGGCGCGTTCGACACGATCGTCAACGCGACCTCCGCCGGTCGCGGCGATGGCGGCCTGACGCTGCCGTTCTCGCTGGCGGCGCCGCGCGCGCTGGCGGTGGACCTCAGTTACGGCGAAGCCGCGATCCCGTTCCTCGCATGGGCCGGCGCCGCGCGCTGCGAATACCGCGTCGACGGACTGGGGATGCTGGTGGAACAGGCGGCCGAAGCGTTCGCGCTGTGGCACGGCGTGCGGCCGCACACCGACCCGGTCTACGACGCCCTGTCGGCGCGGTCGGACGTGCTGACGACCGCCGACTGAGCGGCGTCCGCGCGATTCACCATTCCGGATCGAACTCGACGCTGACGCCGTCGACGGTATTGCGCGCGACGGCGATCTCGAACAGCTCGACGCCGTCGCGCTGGCGGACGACGATCTCTTCGCCGTCGTCCATCTCGATCGAATAGTTCGACCCCGCCGCCTGCTGCAGGGCCACCAGCGCCTTGTGCGCGACCTGGTTCTCGCTGTCCGCGCGGCCGACCGCCACCACGACCTCTTCCGGCGTGCCACCGTCGGGCGTGACCACGATCACGAGTTCGCCGTCGGACGCCGCGGCGCCGTCGAACTGCAGCCGCCAGCCGGCGCTCGGTACCGCCATCGCCGACGCGCTGGCCACCACCAGGATCAGGGCGATCAGACCGGGAAAATCGACAGGCTTGAACTTCATGACGGCTGCTCCGCGCGACACCACGGCGCGGAATATTTCGCGGGCGGGGTGGTCGCGGCGTGATCGCCGGCGTCGCTCCTGTGTAAGAACTTCCGGGTCCGGTGAGAAGCTGGTTTTTTGCCACGACCGACACGAAGGACACGACCGGGCACGACAAGAGCTGAAACACTTGTTCTGCTTTGGTCGTGCTCGGCAGTGCCCGTCGTGTTCGTCGTGGCCAGCGTCGCTGCTCAGCCTGCCAGGTACGCGTCCTTCAGCCGGACGTAGTGCCGGGCGGAGTAGTAGAGCTGTTCGATCTCGCGGTCCGAGAGGCGGCGGGCGGGCTTCGCCGGATTGCCGAGCCACAGTTCGCCGGAGCGCACGGTCTTCCCGGGCGGCACGACCGCGCCGGCACCGACGAACGCGTGGTCTTCGAGCACCGCGCCGTCGAGCACGGTGGCGCCCATGCCGACGAGGCAGGCATGGCCGATCGTGCACGCGTGCACGATCGCGCCGTGGCCGATCGTGACGTCGTCGCCGATCAGCGTCGGCCAGCCGCCCGGGCGGGTGAAGGGGCCCTCGTGCGTGACGTGCACGATCGTGCCGTCCTGCAGGTTCGTGCGCGCGCCGATGCGGATGTGGTTCACGTCGCCGCGCACGACGGTTCCCGGCCAGACGGAGCTGTCCTCGCCGAGGTGGACGTCGCCGATCACGGTCGCGGCCGGGTCGACCCAGACGCGCGCGCCGAGGGTGGGAAAGATGCCGCGGAAGGGGCGCAGAGTCATGCCGGCAGTGTAGCGGGGCCGCGCCGACGGCGGCCGCCGCCGGCCGGGCGCCGTCGACGTACACGTCACGCGATGGAATCCCCCCCGACCCCCGCGAGCGATCTGCAGCCGCTGCTCGAGCAGGTCCGGGCCGCGCACCGGCGCCAGCCGCCGGACTACCGGCAGAGGATGGCCGACCTGGCCCGCCTCGCCGCCGCGCTGCGGCGGTACACCGACGATCTGGTGCGGGCCGTTTCGGCCGATTTCGGCCGCCGATCGCGCCACGAGACGCTCGTCGCGGAAGTGATGGTCACGCTGCAGGAAATCGCCCATCTGCGCCGGAACCTGAAGCGCTGGATGCGCCCGGACCGGCGCGGCCTGAACTGGGCGTTCCTGCCGGCGCGCGGCGAGGTGCGGCAGATGCCGCTCGGTGTGGTCGGCATCGTGTCGCCGTGGAATTACCCGGTGCAGCTCGCGCTGATCCCGCTCGCCGACGCGATCGCCGCGGGCAACCACGTGCTGCTGAAGCCGAGCGAGCACACGCCGCGCACCTCGGAGCTGCTGGCGCGGCTGTTGTCGGAAGTGTTTCCGGCCGAACGCGTGAGCGTCGTGCAGGGCGACGGGGTCGTCGGCGCGGCGTTCAGTCGCCTCGCGTTCGACCACCTGCTGTTCACCGGCTCCACCGCGGTGGGCCGCGCGGTGATGGCGGCGGCCGCGCCCAACCTCGTGCCGGTGACGCTGGAGCTCGGCGGCAAGTCGCCGGCGCTCATCGCGCCGGGGTATCCGGTCGAAAAGGCCGCCGACCGCATCGCCGCGGGCAAGTGCTTCAACGCCGGGCAGACCTGCGTCGCGCCCGATTACGTGCTGGTGCCTCGCGCCCAGCGCGATGCGTTCGTGCGCGCGTACCTCGCGAGCGTGAAGCGCCGCTATCCGACGCTGGCGACGAATCCCGACTACACGGCGGTCGTGAATCACCGCCAGGCCGACCGGCTGCGCGCGTGGCTCGACGACGCGCGCGAGCGCGGCGTCACCGCCGTGCAGCACCGGCCCGACACCGGCGCGCCGCCGCCGGGCGTGGAGGTGATTCCCCCGACGGTGCTGCTCGATCCGCCCGACGACGCGATGGTGATGCAGGAGGAGATCTTCGGGCCGCTGTTGCCGGTGAAGTCGTACGAGAACCACGACTGGGCGGTCGACTACATCGTGCAGCGCGACCGGCCGCTCGCGTTCTACCCGTTCGACCGCGACCGCGGCCGGTTGCGGCGCACGCTCGACCGTGTCGTCGCCGGCAGCGTCTGCGTCAACGACACGATCATCCAGTTCGGGCAACACTCGCTGCCCATCGGTGGCGTCGGCCCCAGCGGCATGGGCCAGTACCACGGCCACGCCGGCTTCCTGACCTTCAGCAAGCCGATGCC
>CBIHMN010000155.1:0-5508 GCA_966211005.1 uncultured Arenimonas sp. | reverse complement strand
CGGTGCTGGAGCGCACGCTCGGCATCCCGCTGTTCCAGGAACAGGTGATGCACCTGGCGATGGTCGCCGCCGACTTCACGCCCGGCGAGGCCGACGAGCTGCGCCGCGGCATGGCGGCGTGGAAGCGTCGCGGCGGGCTGGAGAAATTCCGGGAGAAGCTGTTCGCCGGCATGGCGCGCAACGGCTACGCGCCCGAGTTCGCGACGCGCATCTTCGAGCAGATCAAGGGTTTCGCCGACTACGGTTTCCCCGAATCGCACGCGGCCAGCTTCGCGCTGATCACGTACGTCAGTTGCTGGCTGAAATGCCACGAGCCGGCGGCGTTCCTGTGCGCGCTGATGAACTCGCAGCCGCTGGGCTTCTATTCCAACAGCCAGCTGGTGCAGGACGCGCGGCGGCACGGCATCGTCGTGCGGCCGGTCGACGTGCGCCACAGCGGCTGGGACAACACGCTCGAAGCGTGGCCGGACGACGCGGCGAAGCAGCCGGCGATGCGCCTCGGGCTGCGCGAGATCACCGGCTTCGCGCGCGCGGCCGGCGAGCGCGTCGAACGCGCGCGCGCCGACGCGCCGTTCGCCGACGTCGCCGACCTGTGCCATCGCGCCGGGCTCGACGAGACCGCGCGCGCGGCGCTCGCCGAGGCCGGCGCGCTGAAGGGACTCGCGGGGCATCGGCATCGCGCGCGCTGGGCGGTCGCCGGCGTCGAGGCGCAGCTGCCGTTGTTCGGCGGGTCGCCCTCCGAAGACGACATCGTGCTGCCGGTGCCGACCGCGACGCAGGACCTGCACGCCGACTACGCGCGCACCGGCCTGACGCTCGGCGCGCATCCGCTGAAACTGCTGCGGCGCCAGCTGCAGGCGCGCCGCTATCGCCGCACGCGCGACCTCGACGGGCTGCCGAGCGGCACGCCGGTGCGTGTGGCCGGCCTCGTCACCGGCCGTCAGCGCCCGCAGACGGCCACCGGGGTCACCTTCGTCACGCTCGAGGACGAGGACGGGATGGTGAACGTCGTGGTCTGGCGCGACCTCGGCGAGAAGCAGCGCCGCGTGCTGATCGAATCGAAGCTGATGGGCGTCGAGGGGCGGCTGGAAACCGAGGACGGCGTGACGCACCTGATCGCGCGGCGGCTGCTGGACGAATCCGCGCTGGCGCCGGCGCTGCGGGCGGTGTCGCGGGATTTTCGTTGAGAGCGTTTTTGGCCACGACCGAGCACGACCAGGAGCCACGACAGAACACGGGAGAGCAGAAGCGGAAAGCATTTCTTTTGAAAGGCCTTTGCTTTCCTGTGCTCGGTCGTGGCTCTTGTCGTGCCCGGTCGTGGCCAAAGCCTTTCAGCGATCCAGCACGAGCCCATGTCGCTCGATCGCGACGAACCCCTCGGAAGCGCCGCCGAAATCCCAGCGCTCGAACACCGCCTCGGCGTCGCCGGCGCGGTAACTCACGAAGTTCACCGAGTTGTTGGCTTCGTGCCGGATGCGATGCGACAGCGCGGTGCCGGCCTGGCCGCACCACGCGCGGCGCGGGAGGTCGGGGAAGGTGCGTGACAGCGCGCGCAGGAACGGCAGGTGGATGTGGCCGCCGAGGATCAGGTCGACGCCGGCGTCGACCCACGTGCGTACGGCGGCCTCGCGATTGCGCAGCAGGTTGCGCTGTTTGCGGTCCGGCGGCAGGTCGACCGGCTGGTGCACGACGACGACGCGCAGTTTTTCCGCCGGTACCGCCCGCAGCTTCGCGGCGATCCCGGCGACCTGTTCGTCCGATACCTCGCCGTGCTTGTGGCGGTAGCGGCGCGTGGTGCGCACGCCGAACACCGCGATGTCGGCGCTCTCGTGCACCGGCGCGAAGTCGTCGCCGAATTCGCGCACGAAGCCGCGATACGGCGCGAACGCGCGGGTGAACACGTCGTACAGCGGGATGTCGTGGTTGCCGGGAATGGCGAGCCGCGCCGGGATGCCGAGACGCTCGACGAATCGCGCCGCCGCGGCGAACTGCGCGCGGCGCGCGCGCTGCGTGATGTCGCCCGAGAGCACCAGCAGGTCGGGGCGGCGCCGCCGCGCGAGCGCCTCCAGCGCGTCCACGACCTCCGGCCGTTCGGTGCCGAAATGCGGATCGGACACCTGCAGCAGCGTCGTCATTCGGGGTCGACCCGGTCTTCCGGCGCCGGGGCCAGCAGCCACAGCGGTTCGGGCGACACGTCGAACACCAGCGGGCTCTCGAGCCGGACGACCTCGCCGTCGATCGCCACCTTCGTGCGCCCCTGCCCGCGCGGCGCCACTTCCAGCCGGCGGAAGCGGAAGCTCTGGACCTGGTCGGCGTCGCCGAGCGTGCCGAGCGCCCCGCGCAGCGCCAGCCACAGCATCGCCAGCGTGCCGATCGGCCGCACGACGACGCCGGCGAGCCGACCGTCGCCGGGCATCGTGTCGAAGCCGAGTCGCGCCAGCTGCAGCGGGTTGTTGCCGACGAACAGCGTCGGCGTGCGCACGGCGCGCCGCCCGTCGCCGTCGTCGATGTCCAGGCGCAGCTGGCCGGGATCGTGAAGCAGCGTGCCGATTCCCGACACGATGGCGCTCATGCGGCTGCGGCCGTGTTCGGCCTTGAAGCGCTCGCGATCCTCGAGCATCGCCGGGTACATGCCGAGCGCGGCGTTGACGAGGAACGGCCGACCACCGACCCGCCCGACCTGCACCGGCGCCGGGGAGGCGCGCAGCAGCGCACGGGTGCCGTCGGCGACGTCCAGCGGCAACCCGTGCGCGCGCCCGAACAGGTTGAACGTGCCCGCCGGCAGTGCGCCGAACACCAGGCCATGCGCCATCGCCTGCACGGCGACCGAACTCAGCGTGCCGTCGCCCCCCGCCGCCACCAGCGCCGCGCCCCGTGCCTGCGCCTCCTCCGCGGCTTCGGCGACGACCGCGGCATGGCGCTCCGGCGAATCGATGCGGTGCAGCGAATGGCGGCGGCCGGCGGCGTCGAGCACGGCCGTGATCGCCGCGCACGCCGCATCGGCGTCTTCATGTCCGGAGCCGGCATTGAGGACGATCGACAGCGGGGCGTCGGGCGCGAGGCGCGGCGCGTCGGCAGCGGCGGGGTTCATCGCCGGGACGCTAGCGGGACCGGCGTGTGCGGGCGATCAATGCCGCCGGCGAGCGCGCGCCGGAAACGACGGAGGCGCGGCAGTGCGCGTCTTCAGTTCGTATTGACCGTGTTGCCGTCGGACAGGCAGCCGGAGATCCCGGTGGCGAAGCCGGTGACGACATTGTCGCGGGCCGTGGCCTGATCGCTGGTGCAGTGCACGCCGATGCTCGCCGCGACGCCGCTGCCCTGCACGTCGTTGTCGCGCAGGATCAGTCTTCCCGAATCGGAGTTGTAGATTCCGAAGATCGTTCCGGCGCCGGTGCTGACCAGACCGCGGACGCGATTGCCGGCGACGCTGCCCTCGGCGTTCTCGAAGGTAACGATCCCGTAGGCCGAAGCGTTACCCGAATCCGGCACCCCGGCCACGCCGTTGACGGTATTGCCGAGCACGTCGACGGTGTCCGAGGTCGAGATGCCGATCGCCTCGCCCGGGTTGGCGGTCGAACCGCCGGTGTCGATCACCCGGTTGTCGCGAATCGTCGAAGCGGCACTCTCGACACGGATGCCCGTATACGTATTGCCATCCAGGCTGTTGTGCTCGACCCGATGGCCGCCGCCGCCGAGAAGGCCGATGCCGGTCTGGAAGCCCCGGATGTTGCAGTTGCGGATGACGGCGTTCTGGCGGGCATTCGCGAAGATGCCCGTAGTCGTCGTGCCGGCCCCGGCGGCCAGGCCGCCCAACTTGAAATCGTTGCAGTCGACGGTGACGTTGTTGGTGGCGATGATGATGGCATTGCCGCCGGCAAGGGCGGTGCTCAGGTCGTGGCGCAGGCACCAGGTGCCCTGCGCGCTGATGGTGGCGGGCAGGAAGTCGATGAAGCCGGTGCAGTTGTCGTAGCTGCGGGCGGCGCGGGCCGGCGATGGCAACGTCGTACCGAGAATCGCGGCGGCTGACAGTACAGCGGCGGCAACGCCAGTTCCGGGGCACTTCATCGGTGAATCTCCATCAATGAACGGGCGCCGATGGCCGGTCGGCACGGGAAAGGCCTTCATCGCGAACCTTGAAGGGTCGCCGCGCGATCGATCCCGAAGCAGTACAGGCGGGCCGTGATGCCGCACGGCATCACCGACCCGCCGATCAGCACGCCCGCGTCCGTAGTCGCGAGCACCCCGGTCACGGTGCGGGCCGATGTGGTGCTCCAGTCGGGGCCTCCAAGCGTCGCGCAGTTCTGACCGGCGTAGCTGGTGTCCGGATTCGTGGCCGTCCACACACGCAACTGATCCGACTGCGACAGGTCGACACCGCTCTCGTCGAGTGACGGCGGGTACGACAGGGCGATCGTGCCGAATTCGCCGATGAGTTCGACCATCGGGCTGCCGTCGACGCGCGTCCAGCCACTCGCCCCCGCGAATCGTGACGGCGCGTTCGTGTTGGTGGCCCCGAGGTAGGCGCGATAGTTCCCCTTCAGGCCCGCCGAAGTCGCGAGTTGCTGGCACTTGGCGTCGGCGCCGGCGAGGCCGCCGAGATCGCCGTTGAATACCGACGACGTAGTGAACATCAGATTGGGCAGGTCGGACAGGCAGCCCGAGATCGCGGTGACGAATCCGGGGACGATATTGGCGCGGGCCGTGGCCTGATTGCTGGAGCAGTACACACCGATGCTGCCGGCGACGCCGCTGCCCTGAAGATCGTTGCGCCGCACGATCGTCCGGCCGGACGCCTCGTTCCAGATCCCGTAGGTGGTGCCGGTGCCGCTGGCCGCCAGGCCGCGCACGCGGTTGCCGACGACGCTGGCGTCGCCGTTGGCCGTGGTGCGGATCCCGTAGGACGTGGCATTGCCGGACGAGGGAATCGCGGCCACGCCGTCGACCGTGTTGTCGAGCACATCGACGCCGTTGGCGACATCCAGTCCGTACGCTGTCCCCGTCGCGGACGTCGACCCGCCGGTGTCGATCACCCGGTTGTCCCGGACCGTCGAACCGCCACCGGTGACGACGATGCCGACCTGTGTGTTGGCGTCCAGGCTGTTGTGTTCGACCCGATGGCCGCCGCCGTCGTCGAGAACGATCCCGCTGCGGAACCCGCGGATGCTGCAGTTGCGGATGGTGGTGTTGAGACGGCCGCCTGCGTAGATGCCGACCGCGGCGGTGCCCGCCCCGGCGGCCAGCCCGCCCACCTTGAAGTCGTTGCAGTCGACCGTGACGTTGTTGGTCGCGACCGTGATGGCCCGGCCCGAAGTGATGGCGGTGCTGGCGTCGTGGCGCAGGCACCAGATCCCCGGGGTGCCGATGGTGGCCGGCAGCGAATCGATGAAACCGGTGCAGTTGTCGTAACTCTGGGCGGCGCGGGCGGGCGTCGGCGCCGCCTGCAGGCCCGCCAGCAGGAACAGGAAAGAGAGCGCAGGACGAAGGATGCGCATGTGGGCGTTTCCCGAG
>CBIHMN010000154.1:0-5533 GCA_966211005.1 uncultured Arenimonas sp. | reverse complement strand
GACGTCGTGCGCAACTTCAAGAAGGGCGACAACCTCGAGGCGGTCGTGCTCGCGGTGGACCCGGAGCGCGAGCGCATCTCGCTGGGCGTCAAGCAGCTCGAGCAGGACCCGGTCGGCCAGTACATGGCCACCACGCAGAAGGGCCAGATCGTCACCGGCACCGTCAAGGAAGTCGACGCGCGCGGCGCGACGATCGAGCTGGACGGCGGCATCGAGGGCTACGTGCGCGCCAACGACATCGCCAAGGAGCGGGTCGAGGACGCCACGCAGTACCTGAAGGTCGGCGACACGGTCGAGGCCAAGTTCATCGGCATGGACCGCAAGGGCCGCATGATGCAGCTCTCGATCCGCGCGAAGGACGAGGCCGAGCTGCAGGAGAACCTGGCGGAGGTCAACAAGTCCTTCGACGCGTCCTCCGGCACCACGAAGCTGGGCGCCCTGCTGCGCGAGCAGCTGAACAAGGGCGAGTAATCGCTGCCACGGTCGCGGCCCGGGTTTCCGGGCCGCGTTCCGGTTCGAAAGGGGGAGCGCGGGCGGCATGACGAAATCCGAACTGATCGAAGTGCTGTCGCGCCGACAGGGCCACCTGAAGGCCGACGACGTCGACCTGGCCGTCAAGACGCTGCTCGAGATGATGAGCGGCGCGCTGACGCGGGGCGACCGCATCGAGATCCGTGGATTCGGCAGCTTCTCGCTGCATTTCCGTCCACCGCGGCTCGGCCGCAACCCGAAAACCGGCGAATCCGTCGCGTTGCCGGGCAAGTACGTCCCGCACTTCAAGCCGGGCAAGGAACTGCGCGACCGCGTCAACGCCGGTGGCGCCGACGTCGATATCGAACTCTGAGGCCGGGCCTGTTGGGCTAAGCTGGTGTCGGATCGACCACGGATCGAAGCGGATGCGCCTGATCAATGCCGTCCTCGCGCTGCTGTTCGTCGCCTTCGGGGTGATCTTCGGGGCGCTCAACCGTGCCCCGGTCCGCATCGAACTCGGCTTCCGGACCCTCGAGGACGTCACCCTCGGCACCACCCTGCTGGTGGCCGTGCTGTTCGGCGCGCTGCTGGCCGGGCTGGTACTCACCGTCGGCGTGATCTGGCCGCTGCGCCTGCGGCTGCGCCAGCGGCCCAAGGGCGCGGACGCGCCGCCCGTCGCGGTCCCGCATGACTGACTACGCCTGGTGGTTCCTGCTGCTGCCGGTGGCGGCGGCGAGCGGCTGGCTCGTCGGCCGGCTGGGCAGCGAACGCAAGGGCGGGGCGCGCGTGTCGCGACTGTCCAATACCTATTTCCGCGGCCTCAATTACCTGCTCAACGAGCAGCAGGACAAGGCCATCGAGGTTTTCCTGCAGATCGCGGCCGTCGACAAGGACACCGTCGAGACGCAGTTCGCGCTCGGCCATCTGTTCCGCCGCCGCGGCGAGGTCGACCGCGCGATCCGCCTGCACCAGAGCCTCGTCGGCCGGGCCGGGTTGAGCGACGAGCAGAAGACCCGCGCGGTGCTCGCGCTCGGCGAGGACTACATGCGCGCGGGGCTGCTCGACCGCGCCGAGACGCTGTTCACCGATCTGGTGCGGATGGGCGTGCTGGCGCCGCAGGCGCTGGAACACCTGATTTCGATCTACCAGGCCGAACGCGACTGGGGGCAGGCGATCGAGCACGCGCAGAAGCTCGAAAGCGTCAGCGGCGAGCCGATGGGCAAGCTGGTGGCGCAGTACCACTGCGAGCTGGCGGAGAAGGCGCGGCTCGCCGGCGACCTCGATGCCGCACGGCGTCACGTCGCCGACGCCTACGCCGCCGACAGCCATTCCGTCCGCGCCGGTCTCGCCGAGGGGCGCATCGAACTCGCGGTGGGCAACGACGGCGCGGCGATCCGCGCCTTCGAGCGCGTCGCGCGGCACGACCTCGAATTCCTGCCCGAAATCCTCGAGCCGCTGCTGGGATGCTACGAGCGCCGCGGCGAAAACGCCCGCGCGCGCGGCTTCCTCACCGAGATGATCGAACACGGACCCGGCGTCGCCGCGGTGCTGGCGCTGACCCGCCTGATCGAGCGGGACGAAGGCACGGCGGCCGCACAGGCGTTCCTCGCCCGGCAGCTGCAGCTGCGACCGTCGGTACGGGGCGAAGCGGCGTACATCGATCTGAGCCTGCGCGACGCCGGCGGCGATTCGGCGGCGACGCTGAAGACGCTGAAGCAGATCACGGACCAGTTGCTGGTGCGGTCGCCCGGCTACCGCTGCCAGCGCTGCGGCTTCGGCGCGCGCGCGCACCACTGGCAGTGCCCCGGCTGCAAGTCGTGGGGCAGCCTGAAGCCGGTGAACGGCGCGGTGGGCGAGTGAGCCCGTGCTGAGCTTCCTCGCGGTGCTGGCCGCGATGTTCGCGCTGCCGGCCCTGGTCGGTGCCTGGGCATGGCGCGGCCTCGCGCTGCGGCGCGGCTGGGTCGACCTTCCGGATCCGCGGCGCCTGCACCGCGAGCCCACGGCGCGAGGCGGCGGCATCGGGATCCTGCTGGCGCTGGCGATGGCGATTCCGCCCCTGCTGGGCACGGACGGCCCCTACGGCCTGATCCTCGCCGGCCTGCTGCTGACCGCCGGCGGCGGGCTGCTCGACGACCTGCGGCCGCTGGCCGCGGTGCCGAAGATGCTGCTGCAGGCGGCCGGGACGCTGCCGCTGGCACTGGCCGTGCCGCTCGATCCCGATGTCTTCGGCGTCGTCGCGGGCACCGCGCTGGCGTGGGCGCTGGCGGTCGCGCTGGTCAACGCCTGGAACTTCATGGACGGCAGCAACGGGCTGGTTGCCTCGCAGGGATTGCTGGTCGGCGGCGCCGCGGTCGCGATCGCGCTCGCCGCGCCGGCGGTGTCGGCCACGCCCGGCCTGGCCGGACAGCCGCTGCTGGTGCTGGGCACCGCGCTCGCCGGCGCCTGTCTCGGGTTCCTGCCGATGAACGCGCCCCGGGCACGCGTCTTCCTCGGCGATGTCGGCAGCCATGCGATCGGTTACGCCGTGTCGGCGCTCGCGCTGCTGGCGGCGTCGGCGGACGTGGCCCTCGCCGGCGTGCTCGTCGAAGTGCCGGACGCGGAACTCGGGCAGCTGCCGGTCGCCGACGCGCTGCTGTGGCTCCCGGGTTCGGCCGTCGTGATCGACACGGCGCTGACGCTCGGGAGCCGCATCCTGCGCCGGCAGCGGTTCTGGCTCGGCCATCGCGAGCATCTCTACCAGCGCGCGATCGCCGCCGGCTGGAGCCACATGGCGATCGCCGCCGCCTATGCCGCGTGGACGCTGGCCGCCTCGGCCCTCGCGGTGGCGTTGATCGACGCATCGACACGCACCGCCGTCGCGGCCACCATAGCGGTCTACGCGGGGGGAACCCTGCTTCATCTGCTGGCCGGCCGCCGTTGGCCGCGCCCGCGGCAAGGAACGGAGAGGGTGGGATGAGGGAAAATCCCGGAAGTTCGAGCCTGGTGCCGCGCGTCCTGATCGTGCTGCACGATCTGGCGATGGTGGCGTTCGTCTGGGTCGGGCTGCGCTGGCTCGCGAGCGTCGCCGGGGCGCCGCCGGCGCCTTCGCTGTGGCTGGAGCTCGCCATCGCGGTCGGTACGCAGGGTGTCGTCCTGCGGCTGGTGGGCCTCTACCAGGGCCTGTGGCGTTTCGCGAGCCTGCCCGACCTCGCCAACCTGGTGCGCGCCGCACTGGTCGGCGTGCTGCTGATCGTCGCGATCCTGTTCCTGCTGGGCATGCTCGACCTGGTGCCGCGCCGCGTGCTGTTCCCGTACCCGATCGCGCTCGTGGTGGTGCTCGGCGTGCCGCGCCTGCTGTACCGGCTGTGGAAGGACTTCCGGCAGTCGACGCACCGGGCCGACGCGCAGCGTGTGCTCGTGCTCGGCGCCGGCCGCACCGCCGAAACGCTGCTGCGCGACCTGCGCAGCGACGGCCGCTACCAGCCGGTCGGCCTGCTCGACGACCAGCGCGCGCTGAAGGGCGTGAAGCTGCAGGGCACGCCCGTGCTCGGCACGATCGACGAACTGCCGTACATCGCCCAGGAAACCGCGCCCAACCTGATCGTGATCGCGATGCCTTCGGCCAGCGCCGCGGAAATGCAGCGCGTGGTCGCCCTGTGCGACGAAACCGGGCTGCCGTTCCGCACCGTGCCGCGCCTTTCCGACATGCTGGCCGGACGGCAACAGCGGCTGGAGCTGAGCGAGGTCAAGATCGAGGACCTGCTGGGCCGCAAACCGGTCGAATTCGATCCGACGGACGCGTCGATCCGTGGCAAGCGGGTGCTCGTCACCGGTGCCGGCGGGTCCATCGGTTCGGAGCTGGCCCGCCAGTGCGCGGCGGCCGGCGTCGGCGTGCTGGTGCTGCTCGAGCGCAACGAGCTGCAGCTCGACGAGATCACGACCGAACTGCGTCGCGACTACCCCGGCATCGACGTGCGCCCGGCGCTCGCCGACTGCGGCGATCCCACCGCGTGCCGCATCGCGCTCGCCGGGGGCATGGACCAGGTCTTCCACGCGGCGGCGTGCAAGCAGGTGCCGATGCTGGAATCGCAGCTGCGCGAGGCGCTGCGGAACAATGTGCAGGCCACGGGCACGCTGGCGCGCGCCTGTCGGGAAGTCGGCGTCGGCCAGTTCGTCCTGATCTCCACCGACAAGGCGATCCACCCGGTCAACGTGCTCGGCGCCACCAAGCGGTTCGCCGAGCTCGCGTGCCACGCCGAGCTGAAGGGGAGCGGCGTGCGCCTGTCGATCGTGCGGTTCGGCAACGTGCTCGATTCGGCCGGCAGCGTGGTCCCGCTTTTCCGTCGGCAGATCGCCGCGGGCGGGCCGGTGACGGTCACCCATCCGGAGGTGACGCGTTATTTCATGACGATCCCCGAGGCGTGCCAGCTGATCCTGCACTCGGTGGATCTGGGTGCGAATCCGTGGTCGGTCTACGCGCTGGACATGGGCCGGCCGGTCGCGATCCGGGAGCTGGCCGAGCAGATGATCCGGCTCAGCGGCAAGCGCCCGGGCATCGACATCGCGGTCAACTACACCGGCCTGCGGCCGGGCGAGAAGCTGCACGAAATCCTGTTCCACCCCGACGAGCGCTACCAGCGCACGCGGCACCCGCGCATCCTCGAAGCGGCGCCGCGCGACGTGCGCGCCGAGCCGCTGCTGGCCATGCTGGCGCGCCTCGACGACCTTCTGCGCGCCGTCGGACAGGACGAGGCGCTGA
Organism: uncultured Arenimonas sp.; assembly: GCA_966211005.1. GTDB lineage: Bacteria > Pseudomonadota > Gammaproteobacteria > Xanthomonadales > Xanthomonadaceae > Arenimonas. The sequence continues at coordinate 324 of CBIHMN010000154.1, read as the reverse complement.
TGGCGCTGCTGCGCGAGGCCGTCGCCGAATACCAGCCCGAACTCGCCGGCGCACCGCCGCCGCACGATCTGCTGCCGGTGACGCGGCCGCTGCCTGTAGCCCCTTCGCCGTCCAGGATTCCATGAGCTATCGCATCCGCAAGGCCGTCTTTCCCGTCGCCGGACTCGGCACCCGGTTCCTTCCGGCCACCAAGACCGTGCCGAAGGAGATGCTGCCGGTCGTCGACAAGCCGCTGATCCAGTACGCGGTCGACGAAGCGATCGAAGCCGGCTGCGACACGCTGGTGTTCGTCACCAACCGCTACAAGCATTCGGTCGCCGACTA
>CBIHMN010000153.1:0-5545 GCA_966211005.1 uncultured Arenimonas sp. | reverse complement strand
CAGGCGACCTTCATGAGCGCGCGTCGACCGATCCGCACGACGCAGGCCGACTGCGAGATCCGCGGCGGCGAATACGTCGCCTACGACCGCGCCAATTACCAGACCGCGCTGAAGGTGTGGATGGACGGCGCGATGTCCGGCGACGCCGAAGCGCAGAACAACGTCGGCGAGATCTATTCGAAGGGCCTCGGTACCGCACCCGATTACGGGATGGCGTTCCAGTGGTTCAAGAAGGCCGCCGACCAGGGTTACGGCCGCGCCAAGATCAATCTCGGCTATCTGTACGAACAGGGTCTCGGCGTGCCGCGCGACCAGGCGATGGCGCTGAACCTGTACCGCGAGGCGTCGGGCATCCAGGACGAACTGCTCTACGCCTCGGTCGTGCAGGTGGAGCTGAAGGCGAAGGACGAGCAGATCACCGGCCTGCAGCAGGAAGTGCGTGCCGGCGAGGAAGAATCGGCGGCGCTGCGCCAGCAGGTGCAGCAACTGCAGGCGGAACTCGCCCAGCGACGCAATGCGCTGCAGGCGGCGCGCGCGGAACTCGACTCGACCCGCGAGAAGCTCGCGCAGGCGCGCCAGCAGCAGGACGACAGCCTGACGCGGCTGCTCGAGAACCAGCTGCTGACGCAGGAAGAGCAGATCAACGCGCAGCGCACCCAGCTGGCCGCGCTGGAGCAACGCGCGGGGAGCCCGGCGAGCGGGGCGGTGTACGCGGCCAACCCGACGCTCGAGATCCTCGATCCGGTGTTCGTCGCGACGCGCGGTCGCAACACGGCGGTCTATCGCGGCGGCCCGGGCAAGCGCCAGGTCGTCGGGCGCATCTCGTCGCCGCAGCTCGTGCAGTCGGTCACCGTCAACGGCCAGCCGGCGCCGCTGAACGCCAACGGCGGGTTCTCCGCCGAAGTCGACGTGCCCGCCGCGGGCGCGCAGGTGCAGGTCGCGGCGGTCGACCGGAAGGGCGGCCGGGCGCAACTCGATTTCACGCTGCTGCCGCAGGCCGGTGGTCCGTCGGCGACGGCGGCCGCCCCGGCCGCCAGCGGCGCGCTGCCGGGCGACGTGCGGCTGGGTCGCTACCACGCGGTGGTGATCGGCAACAACACGTACCGCGACCCGGGCTACGCGACGCTGCAGAGCGCCGCGAACGACGCCAACGCGGTCGCGTCGCTGCTGAAGTCGCGCTACGGCTACGAGACGTCGGTCGTGCTCAACGGGTCGCGGCTGGAGATCCTCACCGCGCTCAACGAAATGCGCGAGAAGCTCAAGCCGGAAGACAATCTGCTGATCTACTACGCCGGCCACGGCGAGATCGATTCGAACGGCCAGGGTTACTGGGTGCCGACCGACGGCGCGCCCGGCGCGAGCAAGACCTGGATCTCGAACGCCGCGATCAGCGACATCCTGAACACCATCGCGGCGAAACACGTGCTGGTCGTCGCCGACTCCTGCTACTCGGGCACGATGACGCGCGCGTCGGCACCGACGTTCGATGCCTCGATGCCGCAGGACAAGTGGGCGACCTGGGTGAAGAAGATGGTCGACGGGCGTTCGCGCACCGCGCTGACGTCCGGCGGCGTGATGCCGGTGCCCGATACCGGCAGCGGCCGGCACAGCTATTTCGCCCGCGCGTTCATGAACGTGCTGCAGGACAACAACCGCCTGCTGGAGGCGCAGCGGCTCTTCACCGAAGTCAGCACGTCGCTGGCGCTGGGCGCGATGGATTCGGCGGTGCCGCAGAACCCCGAATACGCGCCGATCCGCTTCGCGGGGCACGAGAGCGGGGAGTTCTTCTTCATGCCGAAGGGCGGCGCCCGCGCGGCCGGCCCCTGAGGCTGGCGTGGACCGCGACGGCCCCCTATAATCCGCGGCTCCCGGCGCGACCGCTGCGCCGGGGTCCGGAGAGGTGGCAGAGCGGTTGAATGTACCTGACTCGAAATCAGGCGTGCGTTTATAGCGCACCGAGGGTTCGAATCCCTCCCTCTCCGCCAGACGCTGTGAAACGGGGCCTTCGGGCCCCGTTTCCTTTTCCCGGCCATGCCGGGGGCGCGCGTTAGAATCCGACCCTGTTTCCGAGGATCACGCCATGTCCGAAATCCAGGTGCCCGTCTCTTTCGGCGAGCTGCTCGACAAGATCGCGATCCTGCAGATCAAGTCCGAACGCATGTCCGACCCCGCCAAGCTCGAGAACGTGCGCAACGAGCTTTCGGCGCTGGAAGCGACGTGGATGGCGCATCCGGTCGCCTCGAACGACATCGCGCGCCTGCGCGCCGAGCTCAAGGCCGTCAACGAACGGCTGTGGGTGATCGAGGACGACATCCGGATGAAGGAGCGGGCCCAGGCGTTCGACGGCGAATTCATCCGTCTGGCACGCGCCGTCTATTTCGAGAACGACGAACGCGCGCGGATCAAGAAGGACATCAACCTGGCGCTCGGCTCGGCGTACGTCGAGGAGAAGAGCTACCAGGATTACCGGGCCGGCGCCGCCCCCTGACGGCCGGGCGGAATCGCCGCGGGTCAGGCGGCGAGGTGGGCGCGGAACGCGTCGAATCGTTCCAGCGCGTCGTCGACGGTGACGAGATCCATGACGCCGGGAAACTCGATGCGCCGTCCCCAGCGCACCTGGTCGACGGGACGGCCGAGGAATTTTTCCGCCGCTTCCGCGTAACGGTTCACGGTCCAGCGCAGGTCCGAGTACGGGCCGCAGCGGTCACCGTCCGTGCATGCGTGCAGCGCCAGCACCGGCGTGCCCATCGCGTTGGCCATGTGCGACGGGCCGGAATCGGGCGACAACACCATCGTCGCGCGCTCGAGCAGGGCCAGCAGCTGCTTCAGCGTGTCCTGGCCGACCAGGTCGAGGACGGGCGCGCGCATCGCCGCGACGATCGCGTCGGCCGTCCGCCGTTCGAGTCCGCTGCGGCCGCCGCACAGCACGATCCTCCAGCCATGCGCCGCCGCATGATCGGCGACGGCCGCGTAGCGCTCCGGACGCCAGTTCCGCAGAACATGGCTCGAGCAGGGCGACACCAGCAGCGTCGGCTGCTCGCCCGGCAGCTGCGCCCGTGCCCAGTCGCGCGCGGCGGCGGGCACCGGCAGGCGCCACTCGATCGGCCCCCGCTGCAAGCCCAGGGGCAGCAGGAACTGCTGGAATGCGTCGAGCACGTGGTGGCCGCCCGGCGGAATCCGCTCGGTGATGAACAGCGAATGGCCTTCCTTGCTGCGTGCGCGGTCGTAACCGATGCGCCGGGCGGCGCGCACGGCCGTCGACACCAGGCCGGCCCTCAGGGCGAGCTGCATGTTCAGCAGCGCGTCGAAGCGGCGACCGGCGAGTTCGGCCCTCAGTTCGCGCCACGCGGCGAACCCGCCGGTCTTGTCGTAGACCACGAGTTCCACGCCCTCGAGGCCGTCGAGCATTTTCGCTTCGGCCTTGCCGAGGATCCAGGTCAGCGAGGTATCGGGCCACGCGCGCTGCAACGTGCGGATCAGCGGCACGACATGCGTCGCGTCGCCGAGCGCCGACAGGCGGAGCAGGCACACCGAACGCGGCACGGGGATCGCGGGCATTGGTTAGACTGGCGCGTGATGGAGACCGGGTTCGCCGCCGCCGAGCGCCAGCAGTCGTTCCGCGGTCCGCGTGGAGAGGGAGCGATTGTGTTCGACCCGACGCGCGTGCCGCAAGCGACGCCCGACCTGCTCGAGCCCGCATGGTGGGGCGACGCGGCCGTGCCCGTCGCCAGCGGTGGGCGCGGCGCCGCCTGGTTCGTGCGCGGCGCGTTCGGCGACGGCGTGCTGCGCCGGTACCGGCGCGGCGGCGTCGCCGCGCGCATCAGCCGCGAGCACTACGTGTGGCTCGGGACGAACCGGGTGCGAAGCCTGGCGGAATTCCGGTTGCTGTCACGGCTGCGCGCGCTCCATCTTCCCGTGCCGGCACCGCTCGTCGCCGGCTGGTGGCGGGTGGGGGCGTCGTATCGCGCGGCGATCCTCGTGCAGCGCATCGCCGGTGCCAGACCGCTGGCAGCGTGGCTGGGCGCCGGCGTCGATGCCGCGCCGTGGGAACGCGCGGGCGCGACGATCGCCGAATTCCATCGTCATGGCGCCTGCCACCCGGACCTGAACGCGAACAACGTGCTCGTCGATGCCGAGGATCGCGTCTGGCTGATCGATTTCGATCGCGGACGCCAGCGCGACCCGGCGGCCGGATGGCGCCTTGCGAACCTGGATCGCCTGCAGCGCTCGCTCGTGAAGCTGTCGCCGGGTGAAGGATGGCGGGACGGCTGGTCGCGCCTGCGGCGCGCTTACGACCGCACGCTGGCGGGAGCGGTCGCATGAGCTGGTCGCTCCGCTTCCTCGGCGTCGGCAATGCGCAGTCGGCCACGGCGCTCGGCGCCGCGTCGGCGGTGATAGAGCGCGACGGCGCGCCGGAACTGATGATCGACTGCGGCCAGGAAGCGCTGACCGCTTTCACCGGGCATTACGACACGCTGCCGGACGCGCTGTTCATCACGCACGTGCACATGGATCACGTCGGCGGCCTCGAGCGGCTGTTCTTCGCGACCTATTTCGATCCGGAACGAAGGGGCCGCACCCGCCTGTACGTGCCGGTCGGGGTGCTGCCGCACCTGCAGGCGCGGCTCGCCGACTACCCGGGCGTCGTCGCGGAAGGCGGCGCGAACTGGTGGGATGCGTGGCAGCTGGTGCCGGTGACGCGCGGGTTCTGGCATCGCGGTCAGTGGTACGAGGTGTTTCCGGTGCGCCATCACCTACCGGATACCGCGTTCGCGCTGCGCCTGCCTGGCAGCGTGGTGTGGACCGGAGACACGCGGCCGGTCCCCGAGATGCTCGCGCGGCATGCCGATGCCGGGGAAGTGGTCGCGCACGACTGCGCGCTGCACGGCAATCCGTCCCACAGCGGCATCGACGATCTCGAACGCGAGTATCCGCCCGCACTGCTGTCGCGCTGCGTGCTGTACCACTACGCGTCGCTCGCCGACGGCGAGGCGATGCGCGCGCGCGGCCATCGCGTCGCGTGCGCCGGCGACGTGCTCGCGCTGCCGACGCCGACGCCGGTTCCGGCCGCATGAGCGCGCTGCCGCACGCCGCGGACGCGACGCCCGACCCCGTCGCGGCGACGCTGGACCGGCGGGGCCGGCCACTGCGCGACCTGCGCGTGTCGGTGATCGAGACCTGCAATTTCCGCTGCCCGTACTGCATGCCCGACGCGCACGTGGACGCGGCGCCGCGGCTCGGCCGCGCGGCCCGGCTGGATTTCGACGAGATCGTCACCGCGGTGCGTGCGTTCGTCCGCCTCGGCGTCACCAAGGTGCGCCTCACCGGCGGCGAGCCGCTGCTGCGGCGCGACCTGCCGGTGCTGGTCGCGCGGCTCGCGGCGCTGCCCGGCATCGACGACCTCGCGTTGACGACCAACGGCTCGCTGCTGGCGGCGCAGGCACGGGCGCTGAAGGACGCGGGCCTGCACCGTCTGACGGTGAGTCTGGATTCGCTGGACCCGGCCCGCTTCCGCGCGCTGTCCGGGGGACGCGGCGAGCTCGGC